>JBKJRA010000100.1:0-9795 GCA_046594975.1 Pyrinomonadaceae bacterium
CCTATATTTGCGAGGCATTTCGGGCTCAACGACCTGCAGGCGAGCTACTTTTTTCCGGCGCAGTTTGCGGGTTCGCTGGTCGGCACATATTTTACTAGCCGTTTTGCACGGCGCGACAGTTTTCTCGCGGCGACTATTATCGGGGGTGTCTTTATGGGAGCAGGGCTCCTGCTGATGAACGTTGATCTGTTTTCGGTCTGTCTCGTTGGATTTTTGATAAACGGTATCGGCGTCGGGATGACGCTGCCGTCGATCAATATGCTGATCCTCGAGGCAAATCCAGAACGCTCGGCGTCCGCCCTGAGCGTGCTAAATTTTTGCTGGGGATTGGGAGCGATCCTTTCCAAACCGTTCGTTGATCTTTTCAGCACAGCGGAAAACACGGGCCTCACGATGTATGTCCTCGCGGCCCCGCTGCTCGCCTCTGCATTGCTGCTATTTTTTGTGTCCGGTAGCCAAAGAAAAGCTCCGTCACAAATTGCTGAAACAAATGACGCTGATTCTGTTCCGATATGGACGATGCCGATAGCGTGGATGATCGCACTATTCAATTTTATCCACGTCGGTTTCGAAAGCGGCGTGGGCGGTTGGCTGACGACATACACCGGGCGGCTCGACGGCCAGCCGCTCGTCCACTGGGTATCGCCGACGCTGCTATATTTTTCGTTTTTCGTCATCGGCCGCGGTGTCGCACCGGTTTTGTTTCGCTTTCTAAACGAAAACAAAATGCTGATGCTCGGCCTGGTCGTTGTTATGGCCGGAATGATCTTAACAATCTCTGCTACGACCGTCGTCGCGCTAAGTATCGGGGCCGCTATCGCCGGATTTGGTACGTCTTGGATTTTCCCGACAAACGTCTCACGGTTTTCTAAAACGTTCGGCCCAAAGGCCTCGCGCAGGTCAACGCCGCTATTTATCTGTGGCACGCTCGGTGCCGCTTCGTCCACCTGGCTGATCGGCTTTATCTCAAATCAAACCGGTAGCCTGCGTACCGGTATGTATGTCCTGGTAATAAGCGTGGTGCTGCTGATCGTGCTGCAGCTGGTCCTGAGTAAACGAACGATTTGGAGATAAGAGTTTTTCGCCACGAATTACACGAATAGCACGAATCAGAAGTGATTTCTTATTCGTGCTATTCGTGTAATTCGTGGCTAAACCTTCTTGAAGTATTAGTTATTCAGGTCTAAGCCTTTCAGATACTCGCGAAACTCATCGCCGAGATCTGCGCGTTTTAGGGCAAATTCGACGGTCGCTTTCAGAAACCCGAGCTTGTCGCCCGCGTCGTGCCGTGTGCCGTCGAGCTTGACGGCGTAGAATGGGCGCGTTTTTAGCAAAATGCGCATCGCATCCGTTATCTGTATCTCGCCGCCCGCACCGGGTGTCGTTTGTTCGATCGCGTCGAAAATATCAGGCGTAAAGATGTAGCGACCGATGATCGCAAGGTCGGACGGAGCATCTGCAAAGCTGGGTTTCTCGACCATGTCTTTTATCTTATAGACATTATGTTCGACCTGTGTCGCGTCGATCACGCCAAATCGCGAGATCGCTTCGCCGGCAACCTGCATAGTCGCGATGACAGGTGCGTCGTATTTTTCAAACACGTCGACCATTTGCTTGAGCGCTGGAATCTTGGCATCAACGATGTCGTCCGCAAGCAGTGCCGCAAACGGTTCATTACCGACAAAATCTTTCGCCTGATAGATCGCATGGCCCAGGCCGAGAGCCTGTTTCTGCCGCGTATAACTGATCTGTGCCATATCGGAAACCGCTCGGACGAGGTCAAACATTTCATCTTTGCCGCGTTCTTTTAGTAGCTGCTCAAGCTCAAACGAAATGTCGAAATGGTTTTCGATCGAACTTTTGTCGCGACCCGTGATGATCAATATTGATTCGATGCCGCTCGCGACGGCCTCTTCGACCGCGTACTGAATTAGCGGTTTATCGACCAGCGGCAGCATTTCTTTGGGCGAAGATTTGGTCGCTGGCAGGAATCTCGTGCCCAATCCTGCTGCGGGGAAAACGGCCTTGCGAATTTTGTTTGTCATACCAAGTTTGTTAAATTCGTTACGTCTTTTATGTATAAGACAAACTCTAGATTTTAGGTTAAAAATGGCTGAGAAACAAACAATCGAGGTAGTGCTGGAAAAGCACACCAAGCTGGATGCGACCGGCATCACGATACCTTTCGATGTTGAGGCCGTGTTTGGCTCAAAACGAGTGCCGGTGAAAGCCGAAATTAACGGTGCTGTCTATCGCGGTTCAATTTTCCGAATGGGTGGTAATTATATGCTCGGCATCCCAAAAGCGTTTCGCGAAGAGGCTGGAATCGTCGCAGGTGATAACATTGTGGTTACATTGGAGAAAGATGTGGAGGAAAGGGTCGTAAATGTCCCGGACGATCTTGCCGCCGAGTTATCAAAAGCAGGGTTGAGAGGCGTATTTGATGCAATGAGTTACACCCACCGCAAAGAACATGTTCGTGCGATCGAGGAAGCAAAGGCTCCCGAAACACGTTCAAGAAGGATCGCAAAGGCCGTCGAAATGGTCGCCGCAAAGAAAAAGCAAGATGTTAGACCTTAATTTAGTCCGTGACAATTTAGAAGCGGTTCGCACCGCATTTCGTAACCGTAACTTTTCTGATGGTGCACTCGACAAATTTGTCGAGCTCGATGCTACCCGTCGTCGAGTGATCGGCGAAGCCAACAATATCAATCAGACCCGCAACGCAGCCAGCAAAGAGATCGGTGCCCTGATGCAAGCCGGAAATCGCGAAGAGGCCGAAACCAAAAAGGCCGAAGTCGCTGGATTAAAAGACAAGCAGACCGAACTCGAACGCGAGCGGGACGAAGCCGAAACCGCAATGAGGGAATTGCTGTCCGGGTTGCCCAACATTCCCGCCGATGACGTCCCGGTTGGTGCTGATGAATCTGCAAACGAGGAGATTCGTAGCTGGGGTGAGCCGGGCAAATTTGATTTCGAACCAAAAGACCACGTTGATCTAGGCGAGGCGCTCGGCATTATCGATTTCGAACGAGCGACCAAGATCGCCGGTTCTCGCTTTGCTATTTTGAATGGAGCAGGCGCACGACTTAGCAGGGCACTCGTTAATTTTATGCTCGACATTCACACGACCGAGCACGGCTATACGGAGACACTGCCGCCATTTCTCGTAAACCGAACGGCTCTTTTCGGAACGAATCAGTTGCCCAAGTTCGAAGAGGACCTCTTTCATATCAAAGACGAACGCGGCTTTGCGTTGATACCGACCGCCGAGGTTCCCGTAACGAATTATCACGCCGAGGAGATACTTGATGCTTCCAGTCTCCCCATAAAATACGTGGCCTACACGCCGTGTTTTCGCAGCGAGGCCGGCAGCTACGGCAAAGACACTCGCGGGTTGATACGCCAGCATCAATTTGAAAAAGTAGAGCTTGTTAAATTGAGCCTGCCCGAAAACTCCGAAGACGAACACGAACAGCTGACCGCAAACGCCGAGCGTATCTTGCAGCTTTTAGGGTTGCCGTATCGGACCATAGTTTTATCGACTGGCGATATGGGCTTTGGTGCTAAGAAAACATACGATATCGAGGTGTGGCTGCCCTCGCAGAAAACCTACCGCGAGATATCAAGCTGTTCTAACTGCGGCGATTTTCAGGCACGCAGGATGAATCTCCGGTTTCGCCGTGCCGGCGGAGCCAAGCCCGAATTTGCCCACACGCTAAACGGCAGCGGCCTAGCCGTCGGCCGCACCTGGATAGCGATCCTGGAAAACTATCAGCAAGCCGACGGCTCGATAACAATTCCCGAGGTGTTGCAGCCTTATATGAACGGCCTAACGAAGATCGGTTGACCCGTTGTCACAATGTAATTACAATGTAGGTTATGAAAACCCAGATCATACAGATCGGCAATTCGCAAGGAATTCGAATTCCAAAAGTGCTGCTCGAAGATAGCCGAATGACCGGCGAGGTCGATCTCGAGCTGCACCCCGACGGCATACTTATCCGCAATGCTCAAAAAGCCCGAGCTACATGGGACGATGCTTTTAAGGGGATGGCAGAAAACGACGATGATGAACTGCTTGATGGCATCAATCCAACTGCGTTCGAGAAAAAGGAGTGGAAATGGTAGATCGCTTTGACGTTTACCTCGTCAATCTCGATGACGAGCCCTCAAAAAACGCGCGGAATACACGCCCGTGCGTTATCGTCTCGCCAAACGAGATGAACCACAACGTGCAAAATGTGATCATCGCTCCGCTATCGTCCGCCGGAGCAAAATACCCGACGCGCATCGCTGTCAATTTTCTCAATAACGAACGGGCAATAGTCCTAGATCAGATCCGCACGGTCGATACCGTCAGGCTCGTAAAAAAGATCGGCGAGATAGACAATGCCGCTCAAAAAGAAACTCTCGAAAGACTACAGGAATTTTTCACGGAATAATTTTGGAACGAGGTAGAAGAAGTATGAAGAGGATTTTCTATATTGCAGCGATCATTTTGACAACTTTCCTGACCGATATTTCACAGACATCTAAACAAAGTGCTCAGGAACAGGCCGTTCGTGAATTCATAAATAATTTCGCCGCCGCATTCACTGCTAACGACGCCAAGACTCTTGAAAGCCTGACCGCAGATGATTAAACGTTCGTAGCACCAAACGGAGACATCCAGAATAAGGAGCAGCGATACGCTCCGCTCAAGTCCGGCGATCTTAAATACACCTCAGTAAAATACACCGATGTTGTTGCCCATCTATTTGGGAACACAGCTGTCGTCACGGCGACGGTCGATGTAAACAGCCGCCTAAAAGGAACTGACATCAGTGGACGATTTAGATCAACTCTCACGTTGATAAAGATAAAGGGCAAATGGACGGTTGTTGCATCACAAGCAAATAAGATCTGACGTAGTTCGCTGAAATGAAATGCTTTAACGACGGTATGTTCAAGCTCCGCTAGCTTTTGCTCTGTTCCACAGAGAATCCATCTCCGCGAGGCTCGCGTCTTCGAGTGTTGCCCCGTTTCGCTTCAGCTCATCCTCGATAAATTTGAACCTCTGGCGGAATTTACGGTTAGTCTTTTTCAGTGCGGTTTCCGGCTCGACATCCAAATGCCGTGCGAGGTTCATCACGACAAACAGCAGATCACCGATCTCCTCGCCAATGTTTTCAGTATCGCCATTTTTGATGGCGGTTCGTAATTCGCTCGTCTCTTCGTCAAGTTTGTCGAATATCTGATCGGCATTTTCCCAATCAAACCCGACCTTAGCGGCTTTTTTGGTTAGCTTTAGCCCTTCGAGCAGAGCCGGAAAATGGACAGGCACTTCCTCAAGGATCGAATCTTTTATCTTTTCGACCTTGCCGGAAGCCTTGCGTTCGTCGGCTTTGAGCTGATCCCAGTTGTCTAGGACATCTTCGGCACGCGCAAATTTTGCATCGCCAAAAACGTGCGGGTGCCGCAAGATCAGCTTTTGTGTGACGCCCGCAGCAACATCATCGGCTGTAAAATCACCCCGCTCGGCACCGATCGTCGAATGAAAAATGACTTGGAGCAGCAGATCGCCCAGCTCCTCTCGCAGGTTTGCCGTATTGCCGGTCTCGTTCGCCTCTTGGATCGCGTCAAAGGTCTCATACGCTTCTTCGAGCAGGTATTGTGCCAGCGAGGCGTACGTCTGCTCATGATCCCAAGGGCAGCCGCCCGGGCCACGGAGTCTCGCCATTACGGCTATGAGTTCATCAAAAGATTTGGACATTCTTACATTTAAGTCTAGAAAGTCCGGGATGTCTAGGAAGTCTGGAAAGAGTGGCTTCCAAGACTGACGAAACTTCCAAGACCACCGGGGAAAATGCTACTATCGAAATATATGATCGGCCACGACGACGAAACAGAAGAAGTTCATTTTAAGGTCGCTGACAAGCGAAAATTCAACTCCGACGGTTCAGTCAGAGACGGCGTAACACTCGATGCCGCACCTGTCGCGCCAAAGCCTCCCGCACCTGAACCGCAATCGGAATCAGCAACAGAAGAACAGCAATTCGAAGAAGGATTAGCCGATACACAGGAGATGAAGGTTGACTCCGAAGAGATTCCCGGAGCCAACGACCCTGCGAGCTTTGTAAATTTTCTCTCGATGCTCGCGACCAATGCGGCGAGTGCGTTGGGTGCTGTTCCAAACCCTGCGACCGGAAAACGAACACTCGACCTCGAAACCGGCAAATACTGGCTCGATGTGCTGGCGATGATCCGCGATAAGACCAAGGGCAATCTTCACCCAAAAGAAGACCGTCTGCTCGAAGGCCTGCTCGCCGATCTGCGGCTGCAATACGTCCAACTCGTTAAGGCAACGGAGGAAAAGCTCAAGGCACAGGCTGCTACTCAATTCTCAGGTGACGATATTCTTGGAAAGAAATAGTGAAACTTACGTTCCTAGGCACAGGCACATCGACAGGCGTTCCATCGATAGGGTGCGACTGCGAGACGTGCCTGTCCGAAGACCCGCGTGACAAACGCCTCAGAGTATCGATCCTCATAGAGCATCGCGATAAAAAAATACTTGTCGATACCTCGATAGATTTTCGCCAACAGGCACTGCGAGCAAAGATCTCGCACCTCGACGCTGTCCTTATAACTCATTGCCACGTCGATCATGTATTTGGCCTCGATGACATACGCCCGCTAAATTTTCGTAACGGAGCAATGGGTGTGTATGCAAACGAGATAGCCTGGACTGATCTAAGTCGTATTTTTCAATATATCTTTCACCCGACGCATTTTGGCGGCGGGTTACCTCTGTTGATTCCGCACACTGTCGAGCCGAACGCTCCGTTTTGCATCGGCGACGATCTCGAGATCACGCCGCTTGAGGTAATTCACGGCAAGCTGCCGGTCATTGCATATCGTTTTAACGATTTTGCCTATGCGACCGACCTTAAAATCATACCGCCGGCATCGATGGACGGCCTTCGCGATCTCGACGTATTGGTACTCGACTGCGTCCGCATCAAGCCGCATTCGACGCATCTCTGTCTCGAAGAAGCAGTTGCGATTATCGAGGATCTCAAACCAAAACGCGCTTTCCTCACGCACCTCAATCACGACATCATGCACGAGCGTGATTCACGCCTTTTGCCAGACAACATTCAGTTTGCATACGACCAATTAGTTGTCGATTAGCGGTAAAACTCACGGCGCCGGCAGCGCATTTTCGAGGTAAGTGATTGTGTTTTCAGAGGTTGCGTAATTGTTTCGCAATATTTCACGCTTTACATCACCACAGGCGCGCTAAATGTCAGCGAAAAGAGGGTTTAGACGAAAGTTTTAAAACCACTACATTTTGTGTTGACAATGGCTTTTGACTACCATATAGTCTATAACACTGCAGGACAAAGCCTTTGATTTGAAGTCCAAAGACCCACCTGCAAATACGCTAAAAAACGGTTGAAAATGACGGCCACGCTCGACAATCAACGGGCGCGGAAGCGGGACTTTCTCTCTCTCTTTTTCACCCGGAACCACTCAAATTATGGATACTTTCGTAGGACAATCCGCCACAGCCGCCGCCCGTCAAACAGATACCAGCACAGGAATGCAGGTCCGTAAGCGAAATGGTTCGCTCGAGCCCGTCGATATCAATAAGATCGTCCGAGCGATCACGCGCTGCTGCGCCGGACTCGCAAGCGTTGATTCGCTTCGCATCGCGACCAAGACGATCAGCGGTCTGTATGACGGCGCGACGACGCAGGAACTCGACAAGCTTTCGATCCAGACGGCATCGAGCCTGATATTTGAGGAGCCTGAATATTCGCTGCTTGCGGCGAGACTCTTAAATCAATATGTCGAGAAAGAGGTTCGCAACCAGGAGATCCATTCGTTTTCACAGTCGATCGCCTTTGGCGTAAAGGAAGGCTTGATCGGCGACCGGGTCGCTGAGTTTGTCATTCAAAACAGCCGCAAGTTAAATGACGCGATCGACCAGACACGCAATGACCGGTTTGAATTTTTCGGCCTCCGCACATTATATGACCGCTATCTGCTCAAAAATCCTGAGACTCGCGACGTGATCGAATCGCCGCAGTTTTTTTGGATGCGGGTCGCCTGCGGCCTGGCGGAAAATCCTTATGAGGCGATCGATCTCTATCGTCTTTTCTCTTCGCTCGAATATATTCCGTCCACGCCGACGCTTTTTAATTCCGGCACGCGTCACGAACAGCTCTCATCGTGTTTCCTGCTCGATTCGCCGCAAGACAGCCTCGACAGCATATATAAAAAGTATGCAGACGTGGCGATGCTATCGAAATTTTCCGGCGGCATCGGCATCGCGTATCACCGTGTTCGATCACGCGGCTCGCTGATTCGAGGTACGAACGGCCATTCCAACGGTATCGTGCCGTGGCTCAAGACGCTTGATTCATCCGTCGCGGCCGTAAATCAGGGTGGCAAACGCAAAGGTGCTTGCTGCGTGTATCTCGAAACGTGGCACGCCGATATCGACGATTTTCTCGAGCTCCGCGATAACACTGGGGATGACGCCAGCCGTACGCACAATTTGAATCTCGCCAATTGGATCCCCGATCTTTTCATGAAGCGTGTCCAGGCAGACGGCCAATGGTCGTTGTTCGACCCGAAAGTAGTGCCGCATTTCCCTGACCTTTATGGCGAGGAATTTGAGGCTGCATATGTAAAAGCCGAAGAGGAAGGCCTCTTTATGCGGCAGATCAACGCGCGCGACCTTTACGCCAAGATGATGCGGGCGATGGCACAGACCGGCAACGGTTGGATGACTTTCAAAGACGCCAGCAATCGCAAATCGAACCAGACCGCACGGCCAGAAAACGTCGTTCACCTTTCCAATCTCTGTACAGAGATCATCGAGGTCACATCGGACAACGAGACAGCTGTCTGCAATCTCGGCTCGATCAACGCCTCACGTTATGTAAAAGACGGCCAGTTCGATTTTGATAAGCTCCGCAACAACGTCAAGCTCGCCGTCCGACAGCTCGATAAGGTCATTGACCTCAATTATTACGCGATACCGAGCACGTCGGATTCGAATAACCGCTGGCGCAACATCGGTCTCGGCGTTATGGGCTTGCAGGACGTTTTCTTTCAGATGCGTCTGCCGTTCGACAGTGACGAGGCCCGCAGTGTCTCAGCGAAAATTCAGGAAGAGATCTATTACGCGGCTCTTGATGCATCGTCAGATCTCGCCGTCGAGCGCGGTGTTCATCCGGCGTTTCTCGAAACCCGTGCCGCACAGGGCGACATGCAGTTCGATTTCTGGGGCGTCACACCTGACGATATCGGTCGCTGGGACGCATTGCGTGAAAAGATCAAATCGACCGGCTTGCGTAACAGCCTGATGATCGCAATTGCTCCGACGGCTACGATCGCTTCGATCGCCGGTTGCTACGAATGCATCGAACCGCAAGTGTCAAACCTGTTCAAACGCGAGACTTTGTCAGGCGATTTCGTCCAGATCAATAAATATCTGGTCAAAGAGCTAAAAGCCGCAGGCCTGTGGACCGAAGAGATCCGCACGAAGATCAAGCTTGCCGAGGGTTCCGTCCAGGACATTGCCGAATTTGACGACGAGCTAAAGGCGATCTACCGCACATCGTGGGAAATACCGATGCGATCCCTGATCGACATGGCCGCAGACCGCGGTGCGTTCATCGACCAGAGCCAGTCGCTCAACCTCTTTATGGAAAGCCCAAACATCGGCAAGCTCTCGTCGATGTACATGTATGCGTGGCAAAAAGGCCTCAAGACAACGTATTACCTGCGTTCTCGGCC
>JBKJRA010000063.1:0-5769 GCA_046594975.1 Pyrinomonadaceae bacterium
GGCGAAATGGTGTCTTGCCCACCACGAAGAAAGCTTCTTATACACAAGGTTCAGAGAGATATGCGAGATCATGCGGACGTATGACGTGGCATTTTCGCTTGGTGACGGTCTACGGCCAGGCAGTATCGCTGATGCGAATGACGAAGCGCAGTTTGCCGAACTTGATACGCTTGGTGAACTGACCAAGATCGCTTGGGAAATGGACTGCCAGACGATGATCGAAGGGCCGGGCCACGTGCCGATGCACCTCATCAAAGAGAACATGGACAAGCAGCTTGAGATCTGCGGCGAAGCTCCGTTTTATACGCTCGGCCCGCTGACGACCGACATTGCTCCGGGCTACGACCACATCACAAGCGGCATCGGAGCCGCAATGATAGGGTGGTTCGGCACGGCTATGTTGTGTTACGTAACGCCCAAAGAACACCTTGGTTTGCCTAACAAACAGGACGTAAAAGAAGGCGTCATCACATACAAGCTCGCCGCGCACGCCGCCGACCTTGCGAAAGGACATCCGGGTGCGCAATATCGAGACAATGCCTTGTCAAAAGCACGGTTCGAGTTCCGCTGGGAAGATCAATTTAACCTCGGTCTCGACCCGGAAAAAGCAAAAGAATTTCACGACGAGACCCTGCCCGCCGAGGGTGCAAAGCTCGCCCATTTCTGCTCAATGTGTGGCCCGCATTTCTGCTCAATGAAGATCACCCAGGACGTGCGAGATTATGCGAATGCTCAAAATATCGAGGCCGAAAAAGCATTGGCGGTCGGTATGAGCGAAAAAGCAAAGGAATTTGTTGATAAAGGAAGCGAGATTTATCAGGGCAATGTGCCTGAGGGTACCAAGCATGACCATTAGTAAAAGCCTATTGACATCGCCGTTTGGTGAAAATTACACTTGTTAGCGGTCGCATTCTTGCTTTATAAATGAAAGTTATCATCCTCGCCGGCGGGCTCGGAACCCGTTTGGCCGAAGAAACCGAAGTAAAACCCAAGCCGCTCGTCGAGATCGGCGATCACCCCATTTTGTGGCATATCATGAAGATCTATGCCCACTTTGGCTACAACGAATTTATCGTCGCTCTTGGCTACAAAGGCGATCTCATTAAACGCTATTTCCTCGATTATCAGAATTTGCAGCCCGACATGACTCTGGATCTCGCAAGTGGAAACACAGTGTTGGGCGTGTCTGAAACCGAAGATTGGACCATTCACCTTGTCGATACCGGAAAAGCGTCGATGACGGGCGGACGTGTAAAAAGGCTTGCAGACTATATTAACGGCGAGACGTTTATGGTGACCTATGGCGACGGTGTTTCCGATATAAACATCGGCGAGCTGGTCAAATTTCATAAGTCTCACGGTAAACTGGCAACAGTTACAGCTGTTCGCCCGCCTGCACGTTTTGGCGAAATTCTCATCGGCGAAGATGCGTCTGCCGAGTTTAAAGAAAAATCACAGACTCACGAAGGCTGGATAAACGGCGGTTTTATGGTTTTCGAACCGCAGGTTTTGGATTACCTAGATGGCGACGCCAGCGTGCTCGAGGTTGATCTGCTCGAAAGATTAGGCAACGAAAAACAGCTGACTGCTTTTGGACATGAAGGTTTTTGGCAATGCATGGACACCCTGCGTGACAAACGGCAACTCGAAGCAGCCTGGGACAACGGCGATCCTCCATGGAAACTATGGTAGAAGATCTCAAAATTAACAACGGCTTTTGGCGTGACCGACCGGTTTTCGTGACCGGTGCGACCGGGCTCGTAGGTAGCTGGTTGGTAAAGAGCCTGATCGCAACCGGTGCCGATGTCGTCTGTCTGGTCCGTGATTGGGTTCCGCAGAGCGAGCTTGTCCGAGCTAATTATCTCGAACACGTGACAACCGTTCGAGGCGAACTCCGGGACCAGGCGACACTCGAACGCGTCCTTGGCGAATACGAGATCGACACCGTAATACATCTTGCCGCACAGACGATAGTCGGCGTTGCCAATCGAAATCCGGTCTCGACTTTCGAATCAAATATCGGCGGCACGTGGTCATTGCTCGAAGCCTGCCGCCGTTCGCCGCAGGTCAAGCAGATCGTCATCGCCTCGTCAGACAAAGCTTACGGCAGTCAAGAGACTCTGCCATACACCGAAAACACACCGCTAAACGGCGAGCATCCCTATGATGTAAGCAAATCGTGCGCCGATCTGATCGCCAAAAGCTACGCTAACGTCTATGAGCTGCCGGTCGTAATTACACGCTGCGGTAATTTTTACGGCGGCGGCGACCTCAACTGGAACCGCATCGTGCCTGGCATGATCCGCTCCGTGCTGCGTGGCAACCAGCCGGAGATCCGCTCGGACGGCACATATATTCGTGATTATTTTTACGTCGAGGACGGAGCAGCAGCGTATATGATGCTGGCCGAAAAACTTGCCTGCGATCGCAGCCTCATCGGTGAAGCATTTAATTTTTCTAACGAAGCCCAGATCACCGTCAGCGAACTGGCCACTATGGTCTTGTCGCTGATGAACTCAGACTTTGTCCCGCTGATACGCGGCGAAGCCACTAACGAAATTAAACATCAATACCTATCTGCCGAAAAAGCACGCCGCATACTCGGCTGGTCGCCGCGTTTCACCTTAGAAGAAGGGCTTACAAAAACCATCGACTGGTATCGTGATTTTTTGACAGATCAGTCAGACGCGATAGTCTAGATCTCGATAGACATCCTCACAATGAATTCTGAAATTTCTACAACCGTAGATCCTGCGCTGGCAGATCCATTGACCTCGGAACGGCAGAGCGCGGGATGGGACATGCAAAACGCGTCACGGAATTATCTGTGGCTTGTGATCTCATATGGTGCCAGTGCGGTATTCGGCTTAGCGTCTGTTCTATTACTGACCCGTTCGCTCGGTTCGGAAAAGTACGGCGGTATTATCGCTATCATTGCCGCCTCGCAGGTGGTTCAGATCTTTCTTAACTGGTCCACGGTTGCGATGAACAGGTTTGGCATCGAAGAGTTTGTAAAAAACGGCACTATAAGGAATTCCTTTTGGAGCCGAGTGTACCTTCTCATTCCCAACATCATTCTAACCTTTGCACTCGTATCCTTATGGTTCCCACCTCTTTCCAATTGGTTAAAGCTTCCTCCGTTCGCTTTTTTGCTGGTGGTGGTTAACCTTTTTGGCGGAGTGCTTTGGCTTCATTTCCAATATGCCTTGCAGGGAATCAAACTGTCGTGGCTACAAGGCACGCTGTTAGCGGTCGAAAAACTGAGCGTTTTTGTTGCGATCTTGATATTGGTGATGATGAATCGCATCGACGTGTACTCGGCCGTAATTGCTTATTCATCTGCGCCTCTCATTATGTGTTGTGCAGCGATAATTTTCTTGCGCCGGTCGATCTCGTTTCCTACAGCCCTGGATACGGCGCATATCAAGAAAATGCTCCTTTATTCACTGCCGCTATTTCCCTTTTCAGTGATCGGATATTTTTCTTCGAACTATCTCGACGCGATATTTATCATAAATCTTTTGGACTTGCCGAAATTAGCTGCTTATTCAATTGCGGTTCAAATAAATAGCGTGCTCCTCACGTTCCCAATACTCGCTAATTCCTTGCTGTTGCCGATGTTTGTAACTATGCAGACGACTGAAACTGAGCTGGGCGAAAAAAGCGAAGCTTATTTTACCCACGTTGTTCCGGTGCTCGGGCTCATTTGGGGTGGCGGCTGCATCGCGATATCGCTAGCGGGTTACTATCTTATCCCACTGGTTCTAGGCAGGGATTTTGTGGAAACGGGTACGGTGCTCTGGATACTGTTGACTGCCTCAAACTTTCATGCGGTGATCTATTTCGGCTATGCAGCACTGGCGAATGCACATCTACTGAGCAGTGTCTCTCTATATTCGGCACTATTCTCCGCAGCCACAAATGTTTCACTTAACTTTCTGCTTATTCCGCATCTCGGCCTGCGAGGATGCGCCTTGGCGACAGCGGCGGCCTTTTTAGTCGGTCTGATAACTTTTGTGATCTTCTTGAAACGTAAGATCTCATTAAAAATATCTTGGATGCCGATCGCACTTGTGCCGGTCGTGATCGCGCTTGTGGTGGTAATCATATTCTCCGCACCGCTGGCAGCGGCGGCTGTTTGGCTTATTGCCTGTGCTGGAGTTATTCTTATCTATTACCCTTCTGCCCGCGTAGGTATTAATATGCTAATCGCTCGGGGCCGAAGTCCACTTACCACTCCATGACTATCAAGCGAAAAATAAGGCAGATCTATGAGTTCTTGCCTTTCAGACAACAAATATTCTCGATCATCCGGCACGTCTGGCAACCAGGAGAAAAGATCACCAACTTCGCCTCTTTCGAGGGTGATTTTGCGGTCGCCGTAGAAGATTACGGGTCCTTTAATATCCATCACTACGGGCACGGTTTCCTCATCGAAAATGACTTATTTTGGGGCGGGCTCAATACAGGGCACGAAAAGCTATCCATATCCTTGTGGATCAAACTTTGTCGCGAAGCGGATGTGATATTCGACATTGGTGCCAACACGGGCATCTATTCGCTTATCGCTAAAACGGTAAATCCTAAAGCTAAGGTCTTTGCGTTCGAACCGATTCGCCGAATATACGAAAAACTCGCCGCCAATGTAGCATTGAACAATTTTGACGTGAAATGTTATGAGGTCGGCGTATCGAATAGCGACGGAACGGCGATGATCCACGATCTTCCGTCGTCGGAGCACGTTTATTCTGTCACGATCGGAGGCAGCATCCATGGACCGGACGTAGAGACTGTCCCTACAAGCATACGGACGACGCGGCTGGACACATTGGTCGAGCAGGAGCAATTGGGAAATATTGACTTGGTTAAGATCGATGTCGAAACACATGAACCCCAAGTCATGGAAGGATTCGAAAAGTATTTGGATATGTTTCGTCCGACGATCCTTATCGAAATATTGAATGACGAGATAGGAGCGAGAATTGAAGAATTGGTAAAAGGAAAGGGGTACCTCTATTTTAATATAGATGATAAAAAGAACAGTGTTCGCCGGTCGGAGCATATAGTGAAAAGCGATCATTATAATTACCTTTTATGCGACGAGAAAACCGCCAAGATGTTGGGTTTGCTCGGAGGCTGACAACTATAGATCTTCCGCCACATTAGGCCATCATCTATCGACCATGACAACGTACAATAGTCAAAAAAGTCATAAACCCCGGCTCGCCTTCGTTATTCACAACATGGCCGGTGGCGGGGCCGAACGCTTTGTTACGCACCTGCTGACCTGTCTAAAAGATGAATTTGAGATCCATCTTATTTTATTTGACGACACTATCGAATATGACCTTCCTGAGGGTCAGATCATAGCTTTTATTGAGAAAGGCTTTAAGACACGGAGTAACCTTGCCGGAATAGCACGACTTCCGATCAATGCACTGCGGCTTAAAAAATATTGTAAAGCCAACGACATAGAGCTTTTGTTCTCTTTTCTCAACCGGCCAAACTTCACAGCGTGCATGGCCAAGATTGCCGGACTCAAGATCCCATTGATGATGAACGAATGCTCATATACCCCTTTATGGTTCGATGAGGAAGATCTACGGGGTAAGATAGCAAAACGGTTGATATCATGGCTTTACCCCCGTGCCGATGTCATACTGCCCGTCTCTGAAGGCATTCGAGATGCCCTGATCGAACATTATGGGGTCAACACCCGTTATCAAGTGATCCCGAACGTCGTGGATCTGTCAGATATTCAGCATAAAT
>JBKJRA010000071.1:0-4292 GCA_046594975.1 Pyrinomonadaceae bacterium
CAGGCTTAAAAGCCGGCATTTCCAAGGTAAATTTACTGCCCACGCCCGTCTCGCTAATTGCAAAAACACGGCCGCCGTGGGCTTCAATGATCTGTTTTACGAGCGACAGCCCAAGGCCGTTGCCGTGGATCTGTGCATCGACCACTGTTTTCGAACGAAAAAACGGCTCGAATATCTGCCGCAGATCGCTTTTCGAGATGCCGATGCCGTGGTCTTCAACCGAAATTTTTATATTGCCGCCGCCGTTTTCTGCGGTCAAACGCAGCCTCGTTTTGCCGTTGCTGTATTTGACGGAATTGGCGATCAGATTCTGAACCGCTTGGCTCAAAGCATTCTTGTCGGCGTTAATCAACGGCAGCGAATCGGAAATATCAGTCTCGACGCTGATATCTTTCTCGTCGATCAGCGGTCGGCACTCGGCAAGAGCATTGTTCACAACGTCACCGACCGCAACATTCGCGAAACTGTATTTCTTCTTGCCCGAATTCGCTCCGGCAAAATCTAATATCTGTTCGACCATACCTGTCAGTTTTCGGCCCTCGCCTTTTATAAGGTCACCGTAGCGAGACACTTGAGCATCTTCTTTCGCAACGCCGTCCGCAAGGTTTTCACCTGCGGAATAAATAACCGCGAGCGGTGTGCGAAATTCGTGCGAGACGCTTGAGACAAAATCGACCTGTCGCTGGGCCAGCATTTTTGCACGCTGTGCCGAGATGATTATCGCCGCGACCGCACACGCGAGCAGAAACAGCAGCCCGAATCCTACGCCCAAGTTTCGCCGCAGCGTCCATGCCATAAATGCGTCGATCGAGCCGTAACTGTGCTGCACTTGGAGTGTCCAGGGACTATTCGTCGGATCACCGCTCCGCGTTGTGGCGGTAAAAACAGACGTTCGCGGCTTGGCGTCACGATTGACCTCGATCTTCACGATGCCTTCTTTCGCGTCGCCGGTCTCTACCCGGTTAAATGTATGGTTCTCGACCTTTTGAGTCATCACGACGTTAGGCCTGCGTTCGCCGCCAACCGAATTCATCAGGTCTTTATTGGCGAAAAATATAAAATTGTCCGGTGATAGATCAAAAAGCGGCACACTTGCATCACTCATTCCAGTAGAAAAATTTTGATAGACAGCCTGTCCAGCTTTGTCCGTAACTGCGGCCCGATATTCGCCTTCGCCAAAATATTTGGCGGCGAGGTCAGGCAAAATGTTCTCTTTAATAACCGCCGGATCGAGCTTGATCGCGAGATAACCGATCTTTGGCGGGATGTTCATACTCTCACCGGAACCCGCACTAGCACCAATACTGGCAGTAGACATAGCGGTCCGCATCACAATACGCTGAACTCTCTGCGCGGAATCATGGATTGGCAGCACGAGAGTGTAAAGATCCTCGTAAACAGGCTTGAACGTGGCGTCACTCGACGCACGTGTCCGCAGATCGGCAAGTTCCGGTGTCATCTCGGCAGTGAGAAACGAACGGCTTGCCATGTCATACTTTAAGATCTGTCCGTCGTTCTTTGCTTCAAAAAAGTAGAAATCGGTTATTAACGTAGGGTACGCAGCTTTTTCGTGCCAGTAATCGTAGCGTTCATTAAAAGCCGACCAGTCTTTCTTTGCCCAGGTTTCGGAATCCGTCTGAAAGTTAAAATACGAATTTTGTATCTCGCGGTTAAAATCCATCGCGAAACGATCTGCCTGTTCCTGCACACGGCGATGTGCCTTTTCGCCGTCTGACACACTGATCTGATTTAGCCAACGGTATTGCAGACCGCCGATAACCACAAGCAGACCGACGAGTCCGGCTATCAATAAAATTGTTGTCCACGAACGCTTCATCGAGTTTCATTATTCCTTTTTCCGATTTCGCTTGTCTATTGTTTTTCGGGACATTTTACATTCTTAACAAATTCTTTGCGTCATCTTAATCAATTGCGGCGTTTTGTACCGTATTATCCAACATGTCACAGTTTTTAGAACGATAACCATATATGAAATTAATTTTACTGACCGCGTTAATATTTGTTTCGTCACTGGTGCTTTTCGCACAGGGCGATGATTTAACCCAACTTGCAAAGACCCCAGCCGGCCAGCGAGTGATCGCTTATTTCGCCGCATTCAACTCAGGCGACGAGGAAAAATTAAGAGCATTTTTCACGGAGAATATCGCCGAAGCCTCGCTCAAACAGCGACCTGTCGATCCGCGGATGGAATTTCACCGGCAGTTAAAACAAGACTTTCAAACTGTTGAGATCAAGAAGATTGAATCGATAACCGAATCGGAGATCAAAATTCTTGCTCAGGCAAAGACAGGGACGTGGGTTGAATTTTCATTTGCAATCCAGAGTCAACCGCCGCAAAAGATAATCGGAATGCAGATCGAGGATTCTAAAACCCCACCAAGTGAAAAACCCGCGGTCGCCGTGGCCCCAATGGCAAAGGCGGAGTTTCTAAAGACCGTCGATAGTTATTTGAACGAACTGATATCAGCGGACAAGTTTTCAGGAGTTGTCTTGGTTGCTCATGGTGACAAGACTTTGTATTCAAAAATGACTGGTCTCGCTGATCAGGAAAAAAAGACGCCGAACAATCTCGACACAAAGTTTAATCTTGGTTCAATAAACAAGATCTTTACCAAGATCGCTATCGGACAACTTATCGCCGCAGGACGAATTTCACTGGACGACAAACTTGGAAAATTTCTACCCGATTATTCTAATCACGAAGCAGCCGAAAAAGTAACTGTCGCTCAATTGATCGCAATGAGATCGGGAATAGGAGATTTCTTCGGACAGAAGTTTACGGCTACGCCGAAGACTAACTTTAGAAAGAACAGTGATTTTATTCCTCTATTCGCAAGTGAACCGCTGGCTTTCGAACCGGGCACGAAGAACCAGTATTCAAATGGCGGCTACATTTTGCTCGGTGCGATCATCGAAAAGGTCAGCGGCATGAGCTACTACGACTACGTCCGCGAAAACATATTTAAGCCCGCCGGAATGAAAGATACAGACTCTTTCGAATCGGACAAAATGCCTGCGAATGCAGCTAACGGTTATTCGTCACGCAACCCAACCGAAAAGAGAGTAAGCAATATAGATACACGGCCTGCAAAAGGTAGTGCGGCGGGCGGTGGTTATTCTACTGCGACTGATCTTTTGAAGTTTTCCGAGGCGGTACGAAGTGGGAAACTGCTGATCCCGGACGATAACGGACGCCCGCAAAAGCAAATCGGTACAGGCGTCGCGGGAGGTTCGCCCGGCGTAAACGCTATCCTTCTAGTGAACGGGCAATCTGGCTATACGATTATCGTTTTGTCAAATTATGATCCGCCGAGCGCGGAGGTTATTGGAACACAATTGCGTGACTGGGTTAAACAAATAAAAGACTAATTCAAAACAAAACGGAGGCAATTTATGAAAAAATTCATTTTCTCAATTTTAAGCGTGTCAGTATTTTTTATCGGTGTTGGAACGCTAGTCGATAAGGCAGGCGCTAAGTTCAAGTCGGACGAAAAGGCCCTGGCACTGATCGCCAAATCACGCGTCGCTATCGGCGGTGATGCCGCGATCAACAGTATCCAGAGCATGATCATCACCGGCAAAACAACACACAACATGAAATTTAATGGTGTTGAGCGTTCGGAATCAGGCGATACCGAGATCGCGCTCCAACTGCCTGACAAAATGATCAGATCGATGAAGATGAGCCACGGCGGCGAAAAAGGAGCGGGCGTTCGCTCGGTCGACAATCAGATCGATGTCGTGGTCGTCGGTGATGCAAAAGATGCTATGAAAGTCACTGTCACCGGCGACGGACGCGGCGAAGGCGTGGGAGCTAGTGCTGGAACCGGAACCTCGACATCAGTAAAACGCCTAATCATCAAAAACGATGATGGAAGCGTTCAGGAACTGTCGGATGCCGATGCTGACGCTTGGATCGCAGCCCACCCGGATGTCCCTGCTGAAAAACACGTTATCGTCAAAAGAGTTGACGGAGCCGGCAACGAGATCAGTGGAGCAACAGCAGGAAAAGTCATCATCGATCACGGCGCTGGCGACGGCAATACAACATTCAAGACCGAAGACGGAAAGACGATCATTCTCCGTCAGGGTGACGGCAATGCGACATTCACTACCAATGGCGGCGATCACATTATGATGAACCGCGTAGGCGGCGGCGATGCCCATCACGATGGAATGCGTTCGAATGACCTGCTTCGCACGACGCTCAGCCTGCTGCTCACCGCTCCTAAAGGAATGGACATTAGCTACACGCTTGGCGGTGACGGCGA
>JBKJRA010000110.1:0-4383 GCA_046594975.1 Pyrinomonadaceae bacterium
TGCCGTTTCAACCTGTTCTTTTCTTTCATTCACTGGATCCGGCTGCATCAGCGTCTGTAAATCGCGATCGCAATTTTTCCCCAGCCTCACCAATGCCGTCGTCCAAAATATTAATTCCGAGATTTCCTCCGGTGTTTCCGGGATCTTCGAAATAATGTCGGCAATTACTTCGCCGTTCCGGATCAAACCAGCAAAAAGGGATTGCCACTCATTGTGACTTAAAGGCAGTTTTTTATTGAGACCGTTTTCGCAGTCCTCAACTGCAGTTTTAATGGCTCTTAGTTGGGCGGAATAGTTTATCGCATTAATTTTTTGGATTTGCCCGACTTCGTTTTTTATAAAATCTATCGTATCCAGAAACCCTTTTAGCGTGCGGTCACCAAAAAGCGGCTCATCGGCGAATTCCCGACAGCCTTCGGCCACTGCGATAAGATGTCCGGCGAGGTTGCCGCTGTCAACGGTGGAAATGTATTCAGGCACGAGCGGCTCTAAGGTTTGCGTGTCATACCAATTATAAAAATGTCCTCGGAAACGCTGGAGACGTTCAAGCGTCATGCAGGTCAATTCGATACGTTCAACGGTTTCAAGCGTTCCAGTGTAGCCGAAGTCCCGCGCCGCGAGCGTCGAAAGCAAAAGCAGTCCAATGTTAGTCGGAGACGTCCGGTGGGCAAGAATATTCTGAGGATCCTGCTGAAAATTATCAGGCGGCAGCCAATGGTCGCTTTCACCGACGAACGTTTCAAAATATCGCCACGTTCGTCGAGCCACGACCCGCAGCCATTTGATATCCAAATCCCCAAGTTCGTTAATTTCCGTGCTTTCAATTCTCGGAAGACTTAGGCGAAATGCGATAAGGGGGGCAATTACCCATAAAAGCAAAAACGGTGCGGCCACAATTAAACTCGACGGGTGAAATAATGAAACAATAACGAACAAACCAAGAGCAATGATCGGCGATGCCGCCATAAATAAAAAATACCCGCTTAAACTCTGTTTGTTGCGTTGTTCGCTTTCGGCCGCAGTTACCCATTCGAGCAAGCGTTTTCCCGAAACCAACTTGCGATATAAAACCCGAACTATTGCATCCGTCGCGAAAACGGTTTCGTGCACGAGAAACGCAAGACGAAAAAACATTTGCGTGCCAATCGTTTTGATGTCGTCCCAGAGATTTGAAAAATGTATCAGAAGGTTTTTCCACCTATCTCTTTCTGTCTCCGGAACCGAAGTAGTTACGACGTGCAGGTAAAGCGGAGCGGTTAAAACAACCAAAGCAAAAATTGTAGCGGCAAGCGGTGAGATGATTGCAAAGATCCACGCCGAAGAGAGCCAAAGCAAGAGCGCGGGTACAACTAGACTACGCCGCAGATTATCCAGAATCTTCCACCTCGCAATTAAGGGAAGACAGTTTGGCACGATCTGGCCGTCCACTTCCGGCACAGAAGGCAATAGCCAACGCGCTATTTGCCAGTCGCCGCGAATCCAGCGATGCTGCCTACGAGCAAAAGATTCATAAGTTGTCGGGTAATCGTCATACAGCGCGACGTCTGTTAGGAGGGCGACACGGGCGTAGAGACCTTCAAAAAGGTCATGACTGAGTAGTTTATTGTCGGGAACCCGCCGGTCGAGGGCCGCTTCAAATGCATCTACATCGTACAAACCCTTCCCTACGTAACTGCCTTCGGCAAATAGATCCTGATAAACGTCCGAGACAGCGGTTGTGTAAGGGTCGAAACCTTTGCTGGCCGAAAAAATGCGTGCAAACGGCGTAAGTAGACTGCTGGTTAAGGTGATTTCGATGCGCGGCTGTAGGACAGCATAACCTTGCGTAACGCGCCCGACTTTTGCGTTGAAAACCGGACGATTTAGAGGATGCTCGATCGTGCCAATGAGTTTTCGCGCAGCTCCGCGCGGCAGCTGCGTGTCAGCATCGAGAGTGATGACATAGCGGATCGTTTTAAGAAAATCGAAATCTACCCCTTCGTCAAGAACAAAATTCGCGCCCACCGTCCCGCTCAAAAGCTGACTAAAGGCGTGCAAATTTCCGCGTTTTCGTTCAGGACAGATCCACTTGCCTTCGCCCTCGTTCCAGGTCCGTAGGCGTGTAAAGAAAAGAAAACGCGGCTCGGTATCCGGCTCGATGTATTTTTGATTCAGCTCCGCAACAGCTTGCCGGGCTGCTTCGCGAAGTTCAGCATCCGTCGATACAATTTCGGCCTCCGCATCTTTTAAATCGCCTAGTAATGCGAAAAAAAGCTCTTTATCCCGGTTGGCGAGGTAATGAACTTCCAAGTTGCCAATGAGTTCCGAGATCATCGCTTTATCAGTTAAAAAAGTCGGAGCGACGACAATCGTTCTCGCTCTTTCCGGGATGCCATTTTTCAAATCCATCTTCGGCAAAAGATGAGGTTTAAGAATGGCGTTGATTATTCTATGGACGAAAGTTAGCGCCAGATCACTTGCCGGAATGACGGCTAAAAGTATGACAATAAGGAATGCCAACACAGAAGTGTTCGGCCTTTGAACAATTGCTAAAGTAAAAATAAGGAAAACGACCGACAAAACGGCGATTGACGTGAAATAAGAGGCTGTCGGGCGCCGCCGCAACAGGCCTTCGAACCTCTCGCGTAAATTTCTGGAATAATTAAAGGAGCTTTCAATCTCTATCAAGCCTGCCTGTTCAATCAGGAAATAGCCGACATGCCGGTTGCGGGCGTCACTTGCCTGATTCGCCGCAAAATCAATAGCCTGCTGTGCGATCGCAGTCTCGTCGGCACCCGTACGTTTGGCAATGCGTTCGATTTGACGGCGATAGCTGTCGCGGGTGACAAAATCCATTTCGCTATACGCATTTGCCGGATCTTTTCGCAGTATGCGGTCAACGCGACTGACACTCTCAAAAAAATCGCGCCAGTCAAGGGTCGACAGTAGCCGCATGCTCGTAATGATATTGGCAACCGATACTTGGGCGGTGGCTTGCCGATTGTATTCCTGTTGTGCGAGATGTTCGAGTGTAGTGCCCTCGGGTCGAAGTCGCCGATCTAATTTTTCAAGTGCGTACCCGACGAAATCCTCGCCTTCGTATAGCCTGGCAGCAAGTCTGACGAGAAACGCTCGGGAAAATCTTTCGGTCAGACGTCCGTCGTCAAAGTCTTTGGAGAGCAGCTCAAAAGTTTTGCCTGAGAAATCCTTTCCTGTAAATTCCGCTAATTCGTCGGCCAGTTTGTCGGCGTCGGCACGATCACGGCGCCCTTGCCGAATCTTAATGGCGAAACGGCGTAGATTTTCGATCAAAGCCAGCCGCAAAGAAATCGGAAACGCCCAGATTTCGCCGATGGTTAGAGCCGCGTGTTGTTGGTAGGCTTCGAGAAACGCCTCTAGCGTCACCGCATCAAGGCGATTATCGGTATGGGCGACAACCTCATAGGCGAGATGGTATATACGCGGATAGTTTTCAAATGCCCCAGATTCGAGTTTTGGAAGCTCGCGGTAAAATTTTCGCGGTAAATCCTGCCGGATCTCGCGCAACTGCTCCTCGACAATGTGAAAATTATCAACCAGCCATTCAGCGGAAGGCGTTAGCGGTTCCACCAGATTAGGATCGCTCAAGTCTCGATAGGCTTCAACTAGTTCGTTTTTATTCTCTTCGAGCCGCCCAAGCAGATCGAAGCCTATCTTTCTATGAATCCCGATGCGGTGCGTTGAGGCAAGTTCCGCCGCACGCATTTGCAAACGCTCTAGACTGAAGATTTCGCGATCAATCAACGCATCGTCTTCAACCGGAAAACTTTGTTGAGTATCATCGGCGGTGCCGAATTTCAAAAAATCAAACATTGTTGAGCTCGTGTCGGCTATTTCTTTCGCACAATCTCAATCGTGCAGTGAGCACGGGCGACAACCGCTGTGGAAACGCTGCCTAGCAACTTAGTTTCAAACTCATTTGTGGAATCGTTTGCTCCCAGAAAAATACAATCTGCCCCCCATTCTTCCGCCGCCGAAACAATGACTTGTTTCGGATCTCCTTCTTCTAGAAATTCGGTTACAGAAAGTTCGGCTCGTTCTAAAACCTTTCTGTTGTTTTCGACATATTCGCAGAGCCATTTGTAATGTTTTTCAGGCTCATCGCGAGCGACAACAAGGCGCACCTCGCTGCCCATGATCCACATCCGCCGCGCTGTTTCTTCGACGGCCGCTTTTGCCCCATTAGTCCCGTCTAGGCCGATCAATAGGCGGCTGGGCGAACCATTCTTCCAAGTCTCTCCACGCACCACGCGGACGGAACATTCGGCTTCGTTGGCAATTTTTTGAGAGACCGATCCCAGAGCGAATCGCTTAATACCGGTGCGTCCGTGCGAGCCGACGACAATTAGGTCAGCTTCCCACTCT
>JBKJRA010000104.1:0-3293 GCA_046594975.1 Pyrinomonadaceae bacterium
TTATCTCAGGCGAAATTGTTAAGTGCATCGGCGAGTACGCCCGGATTAATCGTGCCGCGTGTTACTTCGGTGCGAAGAGTGGGTAAGTTTTGCCTGTATAAAGCCTCAGCCTCGACCATTTCCCCTTTTGCAAATAAGAGTCCGGCCGAATAAGTCATCCCAATAACAAATTTAGGGTCATTTTCACTATAAACCTGGCGAAGCAACGCAACATATTCGGCCATGTGTCGTCGGCCGCGCAAGTATTGCCCCTGTCCCAACAAAGTCGTGGCGACCGTTCGCTCGAGTTCGATCTTCAATTCCGGATCATGGTCGAATTCGCCGCTTTCGAGACGACGAGCCGCTTCATCCAAAACCTCATTAACAGTAGTATCCTGTCCACTCTTTTTTAACGGACTGAGAATCGGATTGGAATATCTGAGGGTTTGTTCGAGAAAGGTATTTATGTTTTCGGCTTTTTCCTTTTCTTTTCGTGTTTGCCGCGCTTGCCATATCGTCGTGCCAACGCCGACGGTGATAATGGCAAGTATCAAGGATGCAGCGGCCACAACGATACGATTTCTCTGCACAAACTTCGAAGCACGATAACGAAACGTATTCGGACGTGCTGAAACAGGTCGTCCATCCAAATACCTTTCAAGATCATCGGAAAATTGTTCAACAGATCGATAACGCCTCTCAGGTTCACGCCGAAGAGCAGTTAGGGCGATATTATCGAGGTCACCTTTTAGTTGAGCACCGGACGGCGTGGAGCGGCTCGGCAGTGTCGGCTCAAATTCAGTTGCCGTTCGGATAATTTCCTCGAGACTTTTCCCATCTGTTTTTAAAGGGCGTTCCCCTGTCAGTAGCTCAAAAAGAACTACACCCAGGGAATATATATCCGATGCAGTCGTTATCGGCTCGCCCCGCAATTGCTCGGGACTTGCGTACGCCGGTGTGAGGGCACGAAATGCCGTCTGTGTTTGTTCGGCATCCGAATTAAGGCTCGCATCAAGTAGCTTTGCGAGGCCAAAATCAAGCAATTTGGGCTCGCCATCTGCTGTAACGAGAATATTATTAGGTTTAAGATCACGGTGAACGATGAGATTTCGGTGAGCATAGGAAACTGCCGAACATACTTTCAGAAAGAGAATTATTTTTTCACGGATGCTAAGATCTTGTTGTTCGGAAAATCGAGTGATCGTATCGCCTTCGACATATTCCATTGCAAGGAATGGTTGTCCATTTTGGGAAACACCGCCGTCAAGCAATCTGGCAATGTTGGGATGGTTGAGAGGAGCCAGTATCTGTCGCTCACGCTTGAACCTGTCAATAAGATGACTCTCGGCGATGGCTTGCCGAACGATCTTGATCGCCACCATTTGATCAAATTCGCCATCTGATCGCTTTGCTAGAAATACGGCTCCCATACCGCCGACGCCGATCTCCCTAATGATCGTATAGTTTCCGAATTGCTGGTCGCGTGCGACGGTGCCGCCGTCAAAAACTTCGCCTATCTTAAAGGCGGGCGTTTCGATAAAGCCTTCAACCTCAAAATGTGATTTCAGCAAGGATTCTAACTCCGCTCGCTGAGAACCGTCGCCGTTACAAACTTCGTCGAGAAAGCTCTCTCGTTCCTCTGCATCTTTTTCCAATGCATTGAGAAATATTTCCTTAACATCTTGCCAGCCATGTTCAGTCATCGGTTCGATTTATCTCGCGGTAGAGCCATGCCTTCGCGACCGTCCATTCACGTTTGACTGTTGACGGTGAAATATTGAGTGCATGTGCCGTCTCTTCGATAGTAAGGCCGCCGAAAAAACGCAGTTCGACGATCCGTTCCTGCACAGGATCCATTTTTGAGAGCATGCCAAGAGCGTCGTCGAGTCTGACAAGATCCACCTCTCGCTGGCTCGAAAAACTGATCGCTTCGTCGAGTGCAAGAGTCTGGCCGAATCCTCGTTTTTCCGCACGTTTTGCCCGGGCGTGATCGACAAGTATCTTTCTCATCACGTTTGCCGCAACGGAGAAAAAATGAGCACGGTTTTGCCAGGTGACATTTTCCCAATCGACAAGCCTGATATATGCCTCATGAACAAGAGCGGTCGCCTGTAAAGTATGCTCCTCGCGTTCATTTTTGAGATAGCCCTGAGCCAGTTTGCGCAATTCAGCGTAGACGAGCGGTAACAATTCCTCCGGAGCCGAAGGGTCTCCGGATCCTACCCTGTTGAGCAGAATTGTTACGTCGGTCGAATCAGGCATAACGACAAAGTGATTTACATTGGTCCAATTATACGTCCATTCAATATGGATATGAAAGTTTTTTTGCCAATTTGACCCAATCGGTGAAATTAATACGCTTTGTGGATCGAAAGGAGAAATTATATGTATTTATCAAAGGTCGGATTGTTTACTCGTGGGCTGGTCTTTCTCACCGTCGTATTGTGTCTAGTAGCGACGGCTCTTCTTTTTGCAGCGAAATTTTATTCTGCCTCAGCGAACACGGATCACGTTGTAGAGGGTGCAAAGACCAAAGAGCTTTTAGGCTCAGGACGAATCATGGTTTCACAAAATGGAGCGCGGCTTTATGTTATAAATGCGGACCCGAGTGACCAGCAGAACTCTTATATAGCTGCCAGTTACCTTTTTCAGAACTCGAGCGAAAACCCATCGGTATCGTCGCAGACCGGCCGGATCGCATTCGCTGGCTCACGAGGATCCGAAGGTGTGAGTCAGCATCTGATCTACGCTATGGATCGCGATGGCTTAAACGTGCATCCGGTAACCAGCCCTGTCGGGCTCCCCGCAGGGGTATCGGACATTCTCCCCGTAATCTCGCCCGACGGATCGCAGATCGCCTTTATTTCCAAGCGTTTCGGCAACCAGCCTAACTATCCTGACGGATCCGAAAAAGCAGCCGAGGTCTTTGTCGTTAATTTTGACGGAACCGGCCTGCATCAGGTTACATCGAGCGAACAAGCCACAAACACTAACGGGTCTACAGTCGCCACGGTGGTCACGTGGAGCGGAAACACACTTAAAGTCAGTGCCCGCCGGGGTTTTACCAACCCAATGGGGGTGAGGGTTTCAAGAACAGGGATTTATACCTTTAACCCCGACGGCTCGGGTGAATCCCTTGATCTGCAGTTGGGCGGCTTTGATTTAACGGATGTATTAGACGTTAGCGGTGGAACTATATTGTTCAGTCTCAATAATGCAATATATATAGGCAGCGGCAATGATCTAAGTGCTTATCATGTTATTACAGCCGTTCAAGCCGGTGGCGCAGCCCGATGGGGAGCCGGTGTGCGTTT
>JBKJRA010000155.1:0-3502 GCA_046594975.1 Pyrinomonadaceae bacterium
CCGGCTCCGAAACCTTGCTCCATGTAATACTTCAGCACCTGCCAGGCCTCGCCTGCATCTGTACACTGCTTGGGATCGGAAGCGGCTTTTACTGCTAACGGCGTGATGTAACCGGCATATTGATGCTGTCCGTGTCCATCGGCGGGCGTGCCTGAGAACCGCGAAATAACGACAAGCGGGCGGAATAAACGTATCGCCCGCACAACGTCGCACTTGATAACCTCTTCCGGCCATTTTTGCTTTGCCTCGGCAAGAGTTTTAGAAAAGCCGTAATCGAATGCCCTTGTAAAATACTGCTCCGCACCGTCGAGTCGTCTGGCTTGGAGCAACTCTTCCGTTCGGATCACACCGAGTGACTCAAACAGTTCCGGGCCGATAATGTTCTGTCCTCCGTCGCCGCGCGTCAGCGACAGATAAGCGGTTCGTGCATTTTCGCCACGAGCAAGATACGCAAGCAATGCCGAATCCTCATCGTCAGGATGCGCACCTATCATCATAACGCTCGCGGTCGTGTTGAGACGCTTTAGTAGTTGCCCGAGCCCCATCGCACCGTAATCATTAACGGGACGAACCTGAGCCGCGACATTGCCAGAAAAATACGCTCCCATAATCACGGAGATGAATATCAATACTAGATTTGTACGCATATTAGACTTCATTAGCGATAACCTTTGGCTCGAACGGATATTCTTTGCGGCGGTATGACCGAATAAAATAAACCACCAACCCGACTGCGATCAAAACTGTCGCGTATTTGACCTGAGTCAAAAACCCATCCCGCATAAACAGCACATACAGGAACCCTATCAGGGCTATCACGGCAGGAACCGGATACAACCACATCTTAAACGGCCTCGGCACATCAGGCCTCGTTTTTCGCAATATTAACAACCCGACGATCTGTGCTACGAATTGGACAATTATCCGAATCACAACCAGAGCGGCAATTACGTCCGCTAATTTGAAAAAGCAGAATATCGCCGCGATACCGCCCATCGTCAGCAATGCTACGTAAGGAAAATGGTGCTTCGGATGCAGCTTTGCAAAGACCTTGAAGTAGTTGCCATCGAGAGCTGCGGCATAAGGTACACGCGAATACCCAAGAAGCAGCGAAAATACGGACGAGAACGCCGTCCACATTATCAAGACAGTTGCGATCACACCGGCCGTGCTGCCGTATAGCCGCTCCATCAGCGTCGATATCACATATTTCTGCGCGTCTGTCTTAGCTACACTGGCAAACTCACGCCAAGGAATCACGCCGAGAATAGCGATGTTCATTACAATATATATAGCCGCTACGAGCAGTATCGAGTAGATGATTGCACGCGGTATCGTCTTTTCAGGCTCCTTGACCTCGCCTGCAAAAAAATTGACATTGTAATAACCCCAATAATCGTAAACTGATATTAGCAACGCCGCTCCAAGCCCGTAAAAAAACTCGGGCCGCAAAGTAAATGCGTCAGGCGGAAAGTCGAATGCAAGCTTTGCATCAAAATGAGTGACGCCGGCAAATATCACCCAGATAATAGTCAAAACCACGCCGACCCATAGGAATTTGGAAAATTTCTCAATGATCGTTATTCGACGATAAAGCAGGAAAACGGCGACGGCGAGTGCAGTGATCGCGACCAGGACTACGGGGATCGAATTTATTTCTACAGTCCCTAATACGGGCAGAGAAATTTTGGTCGCATTACCCATCCACGGGAATATATACGTCGAGTATTGTGCCAGCCCAATGCCGCCCGATGCTATAGAAAGTGGTGCCGAAAAAGTGAGTTGCCAGATGAATAGAAAAGACATCAGCCGCCCGAGTTTTCGACCGCCGTAGATCTCCTTTAGATAGTTGTATGGACCGCCGGATCTGGGCATCGATGCTCCCAGCTCTGCCCATACGAGGCCGTCACAAATCACTAGAACCGCACCGAATATCCAGCCGAGCATTGCCTGCGGCCCGCCCATCGCCGCAATAATAAGCGGCATTGTTATGAACGGCCCGACGCCGATCATGTCGATCATATTGAGCGTGGTCGCGCCGGTAACGCCCACGCCGCGGATCAATTTGTTTGGCTCGTTGGTCGTCATATCAGGTTCGGTGAAATCCCCGCTCGATGTCCTTCATCGATAGCCGCAGAATAACCGGACGTCCGTGTGGACACGTCGTCGGAGAGCTTGACACCAGCAGCCGGTCGATCATCCAGTTCATCTTTTCAGGTGTGAGTTTCATATTGATCTTGACGGCGGCCTTGCATGCAAGGCTTGCCGCAACGTCATCCCGAAGAGTCGATTTCGGCGAACCCTTTTTTTCCATATCGATCGTGTCGAGGATCTCCGCGAAAAGATTACGTGCCTCGGACGCTGCGAGGTCGGTCGGAATACTCTTGATCGCAATTGTCCGCCCCGAAAGCTTCATCACGCCAAACCCTAGCGCTTCGAGATCGTTTTCAATAAGCTGGAACGCCTCAGCCTGTGCAGGCGAAAGGTCAATAGTTTCGGGCAACAATAGATTTTGCGACTCTATCGGCCTGTCAGTCTCACTCTTTCGATATTTATCAAAGAGAATACGCTCGTGTGCAACGTGCTGATCGATCAATAGCAGACCTTCGTCGTCGACGGCGATGATAAAGCTATCGTGCAACTGTCCGAGCGGCTGAATTTTAGCCGCAGACACTTGCTCCACCTCAATGGATTTTGCGAGCTTTTCAGCAGAGTTTACCGGCGGCAATTCGGCATAACCCGCTATCGCACTTTTAACCTTATCGTGGCCTTTAGTTTCAAATTGAAACGGAACAGGTTCGGGCATAGTTTTACGGGTTTCTGACACTTCAACGACGACGGGTTCGTTTCGATCCCCAGCCTGAAACTCTTGCTCTTCCTCAGCCGGTGTCTCAAAATCTATTTCTTCCGCCGAAACAAGCTTATCCTTAAAAATAATCCCGCCTTGTTCATATTGTTGCTCTGAATGCACCGTAAAGCTAGATTTAGGCTCGATAAATGTCTGCTCAGGTCTCGCGTCGCCTATGATTCCGGCTCTCGCAAGTGTTGTCCTGATCGCCTCGGCAATTACGTCCTTAACAGCCTCGCCCCGACGAAAACGGATCTCCGTCTTGGCCGGATGAACATTAACATCAATTTCATCGAGCGGCAGTTCTAGAAAAAGGAATGCGACCGGATAAACGCCGTGCGGGAGCACAGAACGATAACCTTCGAGTAAACCGCCAGCGATAGTCTTGTCCCTGACAAACCTATTGTTTACAAAGAAATACTGACCGTCACGGGTCGTGCGGCGTTCGCGAGGAGCGGAAACAAAACCTGTTACCTTAGCGACAAAATCTCGACCTCCATCAACACGCAAGAGACTGTCCAGAAGCCCTGCTCCAAAGATCTGATATGCACGCTCACGCAGGTCTTTCGCCAGAGCGACACGCAACACCTCTCGGCCATTGTTGGTCATCGTGAACGCGATCTCAGGATGAGCGAGAGCGTAATGAGTTGCGAT
>JBKJRA010000207.1:0-4942 GCA_046594975.1 Pyrinomonadaceae bacterium
CGATAACATATAAGGTCGCCTTGACGATCGCATCGGTGGCAGTTATAAGTTTTGTACTGTTCCAAGTCCCTATAGCCTGGTGGGCGTTTCGCAACGGAATGGACTACGAAGCGTGGCGTCGATACCTGGTTTTCAGCGTTATTTCTGCATTAATCCCAAATTTGTTGTTGCTATTGCTCGTGCTGCGAACGATCTCGCGGCCGCTCCAACGCATCACCCTCGCCGCAGTAAAAGTTACAAAAGGCGGCTACGGCACCGAGGTAGATCTTCGCAAAAGCAACGACGAGATCGGGCTGCTGGCACATTCATTTAACGAAATGAGCCGCAAAATGGCCACCGATATCGACGAGCTGCAACGCCTCAACGAACAGCTGATCCGTGCCGAGAAACTCGCCGCCATGGGAACGCTCGCCGCCGGAGTCGCCCACGAGGTCAATAATCCGCTTGCGTCGATATCGTCACTCGTCCAGATACTGCTTTCCCGCGAGGGCCACTCTGCCGAGACACGCGAAAAGCTCAACCTCATCTCGACGCAGATCGAGCGGATCAAACAGGTCACCCAGGATATGACCAATTTCGCCCGCGTCCGCCCTGCGGCCAAAAGCGAGATCAATGTAAATGACATCATTCGCACATCGCTACGTCTCGCAAGCTTTGACAAAGCATTTCAGCGGCTCGATATCAATTCAAAACTCGGCGACAAACTCCCCGATATCTTCGCCGACGAAGACCAGCTCCAACAGGTTTTTCTCAACCTTTTTCTAAACGCCCGCGACGCAATGGCTGACGGCGGGGAGCTTTCGATCAAAACTTCAACGCAGGACGACAAGATCATTATCGAGATCGCCGACACCGGCGTTGGCATACCTGATGCAGAGCTTTCGATGGTTTTCGACCCATTTTTTACGACTAAAGCTGCGGGTCAAGGCACAGGGCTCGGACTAGCTGTATGTTACGCGATCATCACCGCCCACGATGGCAAGATCGAGGTCACTAAAAATGAGCCAACGGGAACAGTATTTACTGTCATCTTACCGGCCTCGATGAAAAGTTTAACAATTCAGGAAGCCGAGATTGACACTTTGCCCGATAAATAGCATTTTAATTGTTAGTAAATACACTCAAACTTCGTAAAATTTTAGGAGAAAAAATGAAAATCAGATCCGCGATCTTTGCTATTGCTGCGTTGTTTTTATTGCTGCCCACGCTTGCTTCGGCACAGGCTGCTGAGCCTGCCGAATGGACGTTGATGTTCTATATGGACTCTGACAATAATCTCGAAGCCCCGCAAATGCAGGACCTTGAAGAGATGATGGCGGTCGGCAGTTCGGCGAAGATCAATATCATCGGCCTGATCGATCGTACGCCTAAGGGTGAAGATGATCCTGAGGATCGCGGCTATACAAATCGTGCGGTCGGCGGATTGAAAAACTGGACGACGGCGAAATACGTAGTCATCGAAAAGGGACGCTTGCGTGAGATCGCGGACTGGGGCGAGCTGAATATGGGCGACCCTGCCAACCTGAAAAAGTTTTTTGACGAGACGACCAAGCAATTTCCTGCCAAACGCTACGGCGTCGTATTCGGCGATCACGGTGCGGGTTGGCCCGGCATCTTGAGCGACGAGAGTGCAGGCGACGACAGCATCGATATGTCCGAGATGCCGGTCGTTCTCAAAGATTTTGCCACCAAACACGGCAAGCTCGACCTCATCGGTTTTGACGCGTGCCTGATGGCTAATTTCGAAGTTGCCCGCACAGTCGCACCGTATGCTAAAACGATGGTCGGCTCCGAAGAGCTTGAGCCCGGCGACGGTTGGCACTACACGCCGCTGCTCACGCGGCTCTCGCAAAACCCCGAGATGGACAGCGTCGGCTTTGGAAAAGCGGTCGTTGATACCTATCGCGACTATTACCTGGGCGGTCAAGAACGCGACGACAGCATCACCCTTAGCGTCATCGACCTCTCTAAAATCGATGCTCTTTCGGCGGCGATCGACGGCCTATCGTTGTCTAATCAGACATTCGTAAAGACCGGCGGACGCCCGTCGATGCTTAAGGTCGCGGCTGCCCGTTCGCGTGCCGAAGAGTTTGGTAAGGGGCATGACACTTTCAACTTTGACCTTGCTGCCTATGCGGCGGGCATCAAGGCCCAGTCGCCTGATCCAGCTACGATCAAGTCCGCGGACGCCGTCACAGCTGCTGTCCAGGCGGCGATAGTTTACAAAATAAACGGTAAAGAGCATCCGCGTGCTGGCGGCATATCGATCTATTTCCCGGGTAAAAAAGACACTCTGCTCGAGTCCGGTTACGATAAGAATCCCTTCTTCACTTCGTTTAAGTGGCCCGTGCTGCTCGGCGAGATCTTTGGGTTGCTGGGCAAAGACACTCAGGCTCCGGTCGTAGCCGACGTCGCGTCCACGGACACTGATATTGCTAAGGACGATGTCACGCAGGTGACAGCCAAGGTCAATGCCGACGACGTTGACGAGGCGACATTTGTCATCGCTCAGAACGAAAAGGGCCGCTCGATAATCATCGGTTCGATCCCGACTGCCCCTGACGAAAAAGGTATCCTGCATGAAGAGTTTGACGGCAGTTGGTTTACCATCAGCGACGGCAAAAATCAGCAGATCTGCCCAGTCACCGGTTTCGAAGAGCTGGAAGAAGGCAAAGAGGAATACGTCATCGAGGTGCCCGCACAGATCCGCTACCACGGTGCCAAACAGTGGCGCGACATCACGCTATATTTCACCGTAGATTTTAAGGAAACGGACGCGACTGGCAAATTTGACTCGGCGTATGAGTTCGTCAAGGGCAATGCCCGCGAGATTGAATTCCAAGTCGGCGACGACATCCGCCCCGTCTATCTCGCGGTTGACGACCAGGGCGACACCGACCAGATCGCCTCGTCCGACCCCGCCGATCTGCTCCATATCGGTACCGACAACGATCTCTTCATCGGCAACGAAGACGTCCCGCCGGGCGAATACTCGATCGGCTTCCTCGTCACCGACTACGCCGGTAATACGACGGATAAGTTTGTTGACGTGACTATAAAATGATTCCAAAGGCTATATCCGGTCAAAGCACGGCGAGCAAGCCTCGCCGTGCGGATCACCACCAACTCAGGCGGTTTTGTCTCGGAAAAAGAGCTTCGGAAGGAAACATATTTTTTTGACTTAATCATCAACTTAGAATAATCTGTAAATAATTTCTAGTTGGGACATCTGTCCATGTTTTATTTGACGGGCCGGCACATCTTGGTTATGTCGGCATACAAGGGGGAGTAAAAATGCGTAAAAGATTATCGTTGTTTGGTTTTTTGATCATTGCACTGGTGTTTACAGGGCTGGCAGGTACCTTTATGGAATCTGCGTACGCTCAGAAAAGGTCTCTCAGCCTTGCCGAACGCGAAAAGCAAATGGCTGCTGAGGCAAATCCGGGCACATCTTCTGAAAGCAAAGAAGCTCTCGCCCCCACTGCTAATGTTGCGGGCACCCTAACAGTAGCTGATCCTACCTTTAACCGGCCTAGTACCTGTGCGGCCCTTTCCGGAGTGGGTACAGCGGTTCATTTCGATGTTATCCCCTTCACTGTAGCTGTCGGAGGAACGGTCACTCTTAGTTTCGAGACAGCCGACGGCGGCTCGATCTCACCGCAGGGAACGGGAGTCGCAGGGCCGGATACTTTCATGGTCCTATACACGGGTGCATTTAACTCAGCAACTCCACTAACCAACTGCACAACCGTCAGCGATGATATTAGCGGAGCAACAAACAGGCGTTCGCGCATTTCGCAGGCCTTGGTGGCAGGTTCCTACAACGTCGTCGTCACCTCGTTTAATAATGTTCCGACAAATGCAGCCGACGATGGTCCGCTGCCCTGGACGTATTCACTTGCTATCAACGGAGCGGCTCCGCCGGTAACTACAGCCGGCCAGCTCATCATCAGCGAGTTTCGCCTCCGCGGGCCTAACGGTGCTAACGACGAATTTATCGAACTTTACAACACGACAGGAGCTACGCTCACGACCCAGTCGGCTACTGCAACGGCAGGACTAGCGGTTGCCGCATCGGATGGCATCGTAAGGTGCATCGTACCTAACGGTACAGTGATTCCCGCGAACGGGCATTTTCTGTGTACCAACTCGGCTGGCTACTCTCTTGGAGCTTATGCCGCAGGTGATCTGACGTACACCACTGACATACCGGACAACGCGGGCATTGCGATATTCAACACCGCATTCATCATCAGCCCTGTCATTGCGGATCGCCTCGATGCCGTGGGTTCGACCACCGAGACCAATACACTCTATAAAGAAGGCACAGGATATCCGGCTTTGACGCCATTCAGCATCGATTACTCGTTTTACAGAGATCTATGCGGAAAACAGGGATCCATTACAAACCTGGCATCATGCACGAGATCTACTCCGGCTGACACGGATAATAACGCTACCGACTTTGTATTTGTCGATTCTAATGGGACAAGTGCAGGTGCAGGACAACGTCTCGGGGCTGCCGGACCGGAGAATTTGGCGAGCCCGACACAACAAAACACACAGTTTCCTGTTGTAAGACTCGATTCGAGTGTAGCCATAGGTTCCCCCCCGAACAACGTACGAGACTTTACAAGCGTTCCGGCCCAAAACTCTACTTTTGGAACCTTGGATATACGTCGTCGCATCATCAATAATACTGGTGCTCCGGTCACACGGCTTAGGTATCGGATAACCGATCTCACTACATTCCCTGCACCGTCAGGCTTTGCAGATCTCAGACCGCGGACATCGACAGATGTCGTCGTCGCGGGCATTACTGACGCAGCGACATGCCTTGCTTCTAATGGCGTAGCGACAACCCCTTGTTCGGTAACCGTACGGGGAACGACGCTGGAGCAGCCGCCGTCACAACCGAACGGAGGTGGATTTAATAGCTCAC
>JBKJRA010000217.1:0-4346 GCA_046594975.1 Pyrinomonadaceae bacterium
TTTTGAATTTTGTTGCGCACGTCGTCAAAGACAATTTGCGGCAGATGGATTTCTTTGCACGCTCGATGAGCGACGAGTTTTTGGCGATATTGCCGACTGCGTCGAAAGAGATCTCGCAAGAGGTTATTACTAGAATTCACACAGGATTTTTTGGCCGTAAACTGAAACTCTCAGACGCTGATTATATTGAGATCGAAGTGAACTTCGGCTGGGCCGCCTTTGGCGAAGACGGCGAGACCGCCGACCATCTACTCGCCGCCGCCCGTCAGCGGAAAGAGCAATCTAAATCAGTCGTTCCTAATAAGGTGCTTTGGTTTCAGAAAGAATTGGTCAATTAAACATTTGGCATAAATCACGATCCGACTTAAACTCTTTTTCAGTCACGCAGACGGAATAAGTTTTTGAGCCGGATTTTTTTTGAAAGGGGATTATGAAATGCATTTACTGTATCGGATTGGTTTTTCTAATGAGTTTCTATGTGTACGGGCAAAATAAGCTTACCAATATCGCTGATCTGGGCGGTATGGCGGGTTGTTGGGAGCAGAAGAACGAGGCGAAAAAGCTGCTGATCTCGGAGATGTGGATGTCGCCGGCCGGATCGTCGATGCTTGGTATGGGGCGGACGGTGAAAAATGGCAAGACGACCGGTTGGGAATACATGCGTATCGAACAGCGCGACGATGGCATTTATTTTGTCTCAAAACCTAAAGAAAATTCTGAGGATACGGCGTTCAAACTTAAAAGTTTGACTGCGGCAGGAACCGTGTTCGAAAACAAAGATCACGACTTCCCACAGCGTGTCATATACAAAATACAAGGCGATAAAATGATCGCCCGCATCGAGGGAAATGATAACGGGAAATTCCTCGGCATCGATTTCCCAATGATACGGGCCAATTGCGAATAACTTATCTAATTGTCAAAGAACTATTCATAACGCAGACACTCGATAGGGTCTAGTTTCGAGGCTTTTCGAGCCGGTAGGACACCGAACACCAGACCGACGCCGATGGAGACGCTCAGGCCGGCGATGACAGCCCAGGCCGGAACTTGCGCAGGTATGCTCGGGATGAGCAGCATTATTAGGTTGCTGATCCCGATGGCGATCACAGTGCCTATTACACCGCCAAAGAATGTAAGCGTCATCGCTTCGAGCAGAAACTGTAGGACGATGGCGTTTTTGGTAGCCCCGATGGCTTTGCGGATGCCGATCTCTTTGGTGCGTTCGGTGACGGAGACAAGCATGATGTTCATCACGCCGATGCCGCCAACGAGCAATCCGAGGCACGAAATTGCGATTGCCGCAATACCTACACCGCCAATGATGCCGTCGAATTGGGCAATGAAATTATCGGCGGTCTTGACATCGAAATTGTTTGGCTCGCCAAATTTTACCTCTCTGCGTTGACGCAAAATACCCTCGACTTCTTGAGCGGCAGCGGTTAATTGCCCTTCTTTTGCCTGTATGATAAGCAGTTCTTCTTCGCGGTCAGGAGCGACCTTGCGGGCGGTGCGGTATGGCAGAAATACCTTGCGGTCCTCTTCGTTTGCCCCAAAAAATCCGGCCTTGCGTTTCTCGATAATGCCGATGATCTCCCACGTTTCCCCGTTCATACGAACCACTTTGCCGACAGCATCGTCTTCGTGTCCGGGGAAAAGTGCTTCAACACAATTGACGCCGACGACCAGCACATTGCGGCGCTGGTAATTGTCCGATTCGGTTATAAAGCGACCCGATCTCAGCACGAGATTGGTGACCTCCATGTGATTGGGCATCACGCCGTCCGTTAGAGCCCAGCGGTAATTTTTGCCTTCGTAAACTAGATTGTCATCAAAACCGCCATTGAATGAGCCAATGCTCGGGGCGACCATCGCGATGTCATTGATCGAGGTCGATTGGGCCAGCAGGGCGGTGGCGTCGTCGTCTGTGAGCGGCTTGCGATTGCGTTCGTCGCGGCTACGCGGGCCGAAGCCGGTCGAGAGATGAAATGCGTAGATGTTATTAGTGCCGTATTCCTCAACGATAGAGACGATCGAATTTCGCATTCCGGTCAGGATCGACGCGACGACTATTGCAGTTATCACGCCCACGACGATACCGAGTATCGTCAAAAATGACCGGAACTTATGCGAGAAGATAGACTCCATCGACATTTTTAAAACTTCGCGTGGTAATGATGTTGAAAATGCCATATCAGATTTTTTAACGCCAAGTCTCAAAGACGCAAAGACGCGAAGAATGCAAAAATTGGTTTTCAGCACTTATGCACTGCGATTTTATAGACATATATGTTTTTCCTTTGCGTCTTTGCAACTCTGCGACTTTGCGTTAAATATTAACTCTGCGTCAATGCGACTATTGGATCCAAGCGGGCTGCTTTCCACGCCGGATATAATCCCGCGACGACGCCTATAATGCTCGAAACGCCCACAGATAAGATGACGTAGGTGATCGTGATCGTCATTGTCATGCCCGCTAAAACGGTTATTAACTGCGTGACGCCGAGAGCTAATATGAGGCCGATGATACCGCCGATAACACAAAGCAGTGCCGATTCGATCAAAAACTGGAGCAATATCTGCTTACGCGTGGCACCGAGAGCTTTGCGCAAACCAACCTCAAATGTTCGTTCGGTAACCGAGACGAGCATGATGTTCATCACGACGATGCCGCCGACGATGAGGATGATCATTGTGATCGGCACGACGACTGCCGCGATAGCACCGGTAAACTGATCCATCTGCGAGCCAAATTCTTCGGTATTGACGATGCTGAAATTTTCTTCTTCACTGCCAATGAGCTGGCGATGATTTCGCAACAGCATTTTTGCTTCGTCCAGGGCGAGTGAAAACATTTCCTTGTCTTCGGCCTTGCCGTGGATCTGAATACCGCCGGTTCGGGAAAATATTTTGTTGTGCAGCGTGATAGGTATATATATCATTCTGTCCATCGACTGGCCGATAAATGAGCCGCGTTTTGCCTCGACACCTATTACCTCGAGCGGAATACCGCGAAGCTTCAAGGTTTTGCCGATCGGCGAACCGCTCGGAAAATATTTGTCTTGGACATCGGTGCCGATCACGCAGACGTTTGCGGCACGAGTGACCTCTTCGGCGGTGAAAAAACGGCCGTCATCGATCGTCTTGTCGGTCATCTCATACATGTTATCGGTCGAGCCGAAGATCTGCGTCGAGGGCATTTCGATACCGTCCTGATTGAGATCGGAGCTGGCACCGATCTCTGCCCCGACGTAGAGGCACGTGCGGCAATTGGCTTTGACGTAAAGATATTCGTTCCAGTTTACGTCTTTGTTATTGCGGTTCCTGCGTTCAAATTCTTCGTCTGACATCCGTCCGGTCGATGCCATCCGGGTGATCATAAAATGATTTGTGCCGAGAACTTTGCCGACCTTATCGACCACATAAGTTTTCAGCCCGCTGATCGAAGCTCCAACGACGACCACTGCCGCGACGCCGATAATAATACCTATAAGGGTCAAAAACGCACGCAGCTTATGCTCGAGGATCGATTTGACCGCGATCCAGAGAGCGTCAAAATAAAATGAGTAAAGCTGCCGCATAAAAATCGTTCAGAATTCAACCTTTGTTTGTGTAATGTTGAAAGTTGTAATAACAAGCTATGGCTTGCACTCTGAATTGTGAATTCGAAACTGTGAACATTAGAGCAAACGTATCGGACGGCGAAATTGTTCAAAAAAAACTTGAAAAGCTATATCACTGTCCCACTGTCCCAAGTGTCCCAGCATTTTTTCACGTTCACGGGCCGCCCTGCTGTCGGATAAAAAAATATCACCAATTCAGAAGTTTTTCGATTACCAACGAGCGTTTGTGCGGGTGCAAACACACAGAATTTACAAAACGATCTTACCAGAATGTGCTATAGATTATCAAGAGTTTTATCCGTGCAACAGAAAAGAATCTTTATCCGAGTCTAAACAAGATGAACTTGGCGAATTTCGTGAGTGATATTCCTCGTGTTATACTTTCACTTCGATTTTTACAGCAAATTCAGGAGAAAATACTTGAGCATTTTAGTTGATAAAAATACTCGTCTGATCGTGCAGGGAATTACCGGTAAAGAGGGCACGTTTCACATGCTGGCGATGCGCGAATACGGCACAAATGTCGTTGGCGGTGTCACGCCGGGTAAAGGCGGCACGACGCACGAGGGCGTCGCGGTCTTTAATACTGTTGCCGACTCGGTCAAGGAAACGGGAGCTAACGCTTCGGTAATATATGTGCCGCCCGCATTTGCCGCTGACGCAATAATGGAAGCTGCCGACGCAGGCATCCCGCTGGTCGTGTGCATCACCGAGGGTATCCCG
>JBKJRA010000229.1:0-3474 GCA_046594975.1 Pyrinomonadaceae bacterium
TGATAACACTGATCAAAAACGGACGCGTTGTTACTGCGGTTGATGACTACAGGGCAGACACTTTGATCGAGGACGGACCGTTTCCTTGAACGGCAAAGAGATCAATGTCGAGGCTGATAAGGTCATCGACGCGGCGGCTGCTGGAGACTCGGCGATAGCCGATCTTGAGTCCGAGCTCAAGATGAAACGCGATGTGCGCTGGTGACAAATACGCCGGCCGCGGGCGGCAAACGCTCAAAGGTCGGCATGGGCGTCGCCGGCGATCCGGCCTACGGCAACGACAGCCCGCTCTACGGAGCCATGGGCTTCGTCCGTAAGTCCGAGAAGAAGTCCGGCTTGACGCGGAAGAAGAAATCGTAGGCCGGCTAAGCAGGTTAAGTCCGAGCCGTTGACGGCGTCGTTTTGCAACAAGAGAAAACCGCTGATAATTCGCCGACATTGCTGTATTGTCATGCGACCGGTGTTAATAAGTAACCAGATGCTTTCGGTTATATTTGTAACTTTAATTCAAACAGAAGATAAACCTATGAAAAAAATAGTTATGCTTGGGGCAATAGTGATCGTCGCTTCGTTAGTCGCTTTCGGGCAAACGAAAATATCGAAGGCGGATAAGACTAAAGTGCAGCTTGTCGGCTCGTGGAGGCTGCTTTCCTACGAAGATCGTGATTCGAGCGGGACAATCCTTTATCCATATGGCAAGTTGCCCACGGGTCTGATTATCTATGATTCGACGGGACACATGGCAGTCCAGATTATGAAGACTCCACCTCCTGACGTAGCATCAGACGATTGGGATAAATTCACAATGACGGAACGGGTTGCCCTCTACGACGGTTATGTCGCTTACTTCGGACGATATGAGGTGGATGTCACCCGCAAAGTCGTCATTCATCTGCCCGAAGCTGATCTTTCAAGGCTTTATATCGGGCGACGCGAAGAACGGCATTTCCAGCTTGCCGGTAATCAACTCATTCTATCCGAAACATGGACGCAAAGCGGTAAGAAGTGGAGCGGATTCCGGACTTTCAAACGGCTAAAGTAGTCCACCGTCCCTCGGCTTATCGACATTCGGGTTTTTCGTTGTTGAGCTCCAGCGAGTGAACTGGTTAAAAGATAAAAAGGCGGAATTTTAGCTCCGCCTGCCTTTTTCGCCTAGAAGATATATCGGAGTAATGCTCACGGCTAACGCACCGCCTTGAATGGCGGGGTTCCAAAGCTAGCAACCGGAAGGATTTCCATAGGAGCAAGATCTTCTAACAGTAGAACATTACCATTGCCAAAAAGAGTGCAAGCCCCGTTTATTAATGACCCGATTGATCTTACGTTCCTCGTTTCTCCCGGTCCCGACGGAAAATACACATTGGTTCCAATTACACGTACATTAACAAACAAGGAGCGACCAACTTCCATCCAAGATGCCCCCTCGCAATTAATTTGCTCATAAAAAACTGTAAATCTACCAGTGGACGTATCTGATCTTAAAGGATCATCAATGCCAAATTTAGTGGCAGCAAATTGAATCCAGGTGTCCGATGAACCTATATACCGAATTGCATTAGAGTTAAGCCCGTTAGTCGAAACTATCACACCGACTTCACTGCCAATACTGTCAACAACACGAAACTGGCTGCCGCCGGAGGTCGCGGTCGGCGTTTGCCAGCTTAGCCCCGAACCGGTAAATGAGAGCACTTGTCCCGCCTGTGGAACGTTGCTCGCAGCAAGTTTTGAAGACGTAACGGCGCCATTAGCTATTTTGCGCGTAGAAACGCCGGAATCAGCGACACCCAGCGGAGAGGAGCTTGTGCCATTGCCTGTAAGAGTATTGTCACGGGCGACCTCTGAAAGTTTCGGGCCGGCGTTATTTCCTGGACTCTGAGTTAGACTCGTTACCGGCAAACATAAAAACACAAGTGACAACAAAGATAAAAGTCGATACATAAAAATTCTCCTTTAGAACTGAATTGACCTACATTGGCGAAAACCAGCGTAGTGGACGGTTAATACGACTAAGCTACTGACAAAGATTTTCGGCAAACAAACACATGTCCGCCGCTTGATTCCAGGTAGTGAAGGTTGCCCTTCTCGACTAATCGCACTATCTCGCGAGTCGAAATGCCGGAAAATAACACCGCGTCGTCGAGCGACACGAATTCCCGGTCGGTGCCGCAATGCTCGCAAAAAAGCTGGAAACGCTGCCGGCGCCGCAAAACGAAAAATTCGTGTTGCCGAGTGGCTGCTGCAATGTTCTTGGCACTTTTTATCATATAAGCTATAATCCTTGCGTTTCAGACAAACTGCATTTACGATCGCGTATTTACTTTATAACCCCGAACCGGATGCGGAGTCCTCTGGGTTTTCTCTTTTTTTTCTCTTTAGTTTTTTGAAATTTGACGCCCCGCTGATGATTTGCTTGCAGCGGACCTGCATCGGTCGGTAAGTGTCTTTTAAGAGCGAAACGAATATGGGCAGCGAGAACAAGTTCGCAAATTTCGATCTGGACGCTGAGCGAAAGGTGCTGCGTCGCGCCGGCGAGATCGTCCCGCTGCCGCTGAAGACCGTTGAATTGCTGATAGAGTTGCTCAGGTACCGCGGTCAGGTAGTATCGAAGAACGAGTTGCTCGACGCGGTGTGGGCGGAAACTTTCGTCGAGGAAAGTGTTTTGTCCAACAACATCTACATACTGCGAAAAACGCTGGCGGAGTTCGGGGCCGGTAAGGACCTGATACAGACGGTGCCGCGTCGCGGCTATCGTTTTGCAGGCGAAGCGGATGGTGAGTTCGGCGAAACGGACATTGTTGTAGATCACCATGTCTTCCGCCGGACGTTGATCGACGAAATTATCAGCGAGATCGAAACACGTTCCGATCGGACGAGCGACGTGGACGGGCGCCCGATCGTCAAAGAAAAGCCGCACTTGCCGCCTCTGGCCAATTCATTGATCGCCTCGGTCGAAATGTCAGCGGTTTCCAAGCCTCCACCTCCACTGATCACCTCGATCGCCGTTCTGCCCTTGGTGAACGAAACCGGCGACGCGAATCTGGAATACCTCTCCGAGGGTATCGCCGAAAGCATTATTGATAATTTGTCGCTCCTTCCGCAGCTCCGGGTGATGGCTCGGACGACGGTGTTTCAGTACAACGCCGCCGATTGCAGTCCGCAGCAGGTCGGCTCGGAACTCGACGTCGATGCGGTCGTGACGGGCCGGATAAGGTTTTTTGAGAGCAGTGTTTCAATAAAGATCGAGATGGTTCGGACGGCGGACTCGGCCCAGTTGTGGGGTGAACAGTATCGCCGTCTGCCGGACGATATTTTGAAGATTCAGACGGAGATCGCGAGCGAGATTTCCGGAAAGCTCTGCCAAAAATTGAACCGGAACGACACCTCTAAGTTTCTCCGGCGCGAACCGACAAACTCTGACGCATACCATTTTTATTTGAAAGGCCGCCATTACTGGAACAAGCGGACAGCGGAATG
>JBKJRA010000315.1:0-4690 GCA_046594975.1 Pyrinomonadaceae bacterium
GACGACAAAAGTCGCAAGCGAATTGCCAAATGGCGGGTTGAGTTTGTAGCACGCGGCAAATACACTGCCGAGCCTCGCGCCTTCGAATGCAAGATCGTAAAACGCACCGATCCCGAAAAAAGCACCCATCGCAAAGACGCGCATTGTGACGAGAATGTTGTTTGAAAGTATCTGGGTCGCCCCGACCTGATTTGCCTCATTTAGCGATGTCCACCAGTGATTATTGGAATTGATCTCCTGCGTGATACCCGAAAGCATCACGAAATGCGTGAAGTCCGTGTCGATCCAAGTTGCGATAAACCCAAACAACGCAAAACCCGCAAACACGCCAAACGCGAGAGCCATGTATCGCCAATTTGAGCGAAAAGTGCGTGGAAAATCGTCGGCAAAGAATTTCCATATCAGATTCGCCCCTTCACTCTCGGCACGATAGATCTTGCCGTGCGCCCGGATGACGAGACTGTTGAGATAATTGATGAGTTTCGGGTCGCGTGTCTCTGCACGAGCGATCGCGAGATCCGACGCCGCACGCCGATAAAGCTCGCCAAATTCGCGCACCTCCATTTTAGATAGCCCTCGCAAACCGGAGCCGTGCTGCATCGTCAGCAGGTCTTCGAGCCGCTGCCAGTTGTCCTTTTTCTGTTCGAGAAAACGATTGAGCATTAGGTAGATAGAATACCGTATTTATTCTTTGCTAATCCAAAAACCACCATCTAAAATTTAAAGGAAAGATGTCAGACGAAGTCCGGAAATATCACGAGGAAGAGCAGATCGGAAAGACCTACGATTTTCGCGTTGCACGGCGACTGTTTCGCTATCTGCGGCCGTATTGGCTTTATGCGACGCTCGCACTCGTCCTGACGCTGCTGACAAATATCCTCATCAGCACACAGCCGTATTTTACAAAAATGGCGGTCGATGATTTCATCACGCCTAAGAGAACTGATGGCATCTGGCTCTTTGCACTGGCTTTTTTTGGCGTATTTCTGTTTCGATTTACTTTCTCTTATATCCAAGAGATATTGCTGAACAATGTCGGACAAAAAGTGATGTTTGATCTGCGAACGGAGCTTTTTACAAAGCTCCAGCATCAGGAACTCGCCTATTACGACCATTATCCTGTCGGGCGGACGATGACGCGGCTCACTTCTGATGTCGATGCTTTGAATGAGCTTTTTACATCCGGCGTGATCGACGTACTCGGCGATCTGGTCATTATATTTGCGATCATCGGGATAATGTTTTGGCTCGATTGGAAATTGGCCCTTGTCTCGCTAGTCACGGTGCCGTTGCTTTTCACCGCGACCAACTGGTTTCGCAAACATGCCCGCAATGGTTTTGACCGTGTGCGAACACGCAATGCTAAGCTAAACGCTTTTTTGCAGGAATATATTTCCGGCTCGCAGACCGTTCAGCTTTTTAATGCTGAGAATAAGGCTCTGGCGAGGTTTCGCGACATAAATGACGACTATCGCAACGCTAATATCCAGACGATATTTTACTACTCGATATTTTACCCGCTCGTAGATTTTATCGGAGCGATCGGTATAGCGGTCGTAATATTTGCTTTTGGATATGAAACTCTGGGCGGATTTACGGCCGCCGGTGCGGGTTTGACGGTAGGTATTTTGGCTTCGTTTATCCAGTATTCACTGCAATTATTTCAGCCGATCCGTGATCTTTCTGATAAGTTCAACGTCCTCCAGGCGGCGATCGTCGCGTCGCATCGCATCTTCATCTTGCTCGACCGCGACATTGATATTACGACTCCTGTGGAGCCGAAAAAGGCCGGCAAAGCCACCGGCAAGATCGCGTTTGAAAATGTCTGGTTCGCATACAACGGCGAAGATTGGGTGCTGAAAGATGTGTCGTTTGAGGTTAACCTCGGTGAGAGCATTGCACTCGTCGGCCACACGGGCTCGGGCAAAACAACGATTACAAACCTGCTGATGCGGTTTTATGACGTGCAAAAAGGACGTATTTTGCTTGACGGCGTCGATCTTCGCGACTGGAACCTACACGACCTGCGTTCGAATTTCGCTGTCGTTTTACAAGACGTTTTTCTTTTCAGCGGTTCGATCGAAAATAACATTCGTCTCGGTAATACCGACATTGACCGAAAGCGTGTCGAGTGGGCCGCCCGCGAAGTTCACGCTGATGAGTTCGTCCAAAAGATCGAGGGCGGTTACGAATCTGAGGTTCGCGAACGTGGTGCCGGTCTATCAGTAGGGCAAAAGCAACTGATCTCCTTCGCACGTGCGTTGGCTTTCGATCCAACTATCCTTATTCTCGACGAAGCAACAAGCTCGATCGACACCGAAACCGAACAGCTGATCCAGCAAGCTGTCGAGCGTGTAATGACCGGCCGCACTTCGCTTGTCGTCGCGCATCGCCTATCAACAATTCAAAAATGCGACCGCATCATTGTGCTGCATCACGGCGAGCTCCGCGAGGCTGGAACTCACAATGAACTGCTCCTCGAACGCGGTCTTTACTGGCGTCTGTATCAACTCCAATACTCCGATGAGAAACTCCACGTGACTGTTGATCCATCGGCGCATACCTCGATTGAGCCTGGATTTGTAGGCTAGCCGTAATACAGCCCTCTTACAAAAAATTACATCCAAATCCACTGTATCGGCGAAATTATTTCTATAAATTTTGAATATTTAGGAGTATAATTCATTGCATAGGTGTCTAGATGTTAGAGAATGTTGATTTAGCGGAAAGCGTCAGCGACTGCCCTTGGTCGAGCCGTGCAATAACCGTCGAAAGGGTTGCGACGGCAAAACTCCCAACAAAACGTGGTGATTTTCGAATCGCCGGTTATCGTTCGCTGATCAGCGACGAAGAATACGTAGTTCTTTACAAAGGCGAGATGAATGGAGAGGTTCCTACCCTTGTCCGCATTCATTCGCAATGCCTGACCGGGGATGTTTTTGGCTCGATCAAATGCGATTGCGGGCCGCAGCTGCACAAAACAATGGAGATGATCGAAGCCGCAGGCTGCGGTTCAATCGTCTATCAGCAGCAAGAGGGCCGCGGCATCGGCATCATTAACAAGATCAGGGCCTACGCTCTACAAGACGAGGGAGCGGACACGGTCGAGGCTAACGAAGAGCTTGGCTTTGCAGCCGACGCCCGCGACTATCAACAATGTGCTGAGATCCTGTTTGACATGGGTCTCTGCAAAGTTCGGGTCATCTCAAATAACCCCGACAAATTAGCCGCTCTTGAACGAGCCGGGTTAAGGATCATCGAGCGCGTCCCGATCGAGGTCGAATCCGAACAACCCGCTGAGTATTACATGAAAACGAAGAAAGAAAAAATGGGACACATATTTAAGTTGTAGTGAGGTAAAAATTATGGCACGGCCTTTTCGTTTATTATTAATGTTTGCTCTTCTGTTGATAAGTTCGACGGCAGCTTTTCCAAGGCATTCGATATCCGTCAACCAGATCGAAGGCATGGTTTATGATGAAAGCCGTAACCCCGTTTACAATGCTTACGTTGAATTGTATAACGAGGTAAATGGGACTGCTGGCCGCACAAGGACATCTTCGCAAGGACGTTTTCAATTTATCGGCATGAGTGAGGGTAGATACACCATCCGAGTGAGGCCTTATGGCACCAATTTATTGGAAGACTCGCAAGATATCGAGATCAACAATCAAGCATCCCGAAGCGATCTCGTAATGGTTGAGTTTCGCCTGAGGGTAGATAAGCGCACTACTAATATCGGAACTACGGCTACGGGGGAGGCGATCTTTGTTCAAGACATTTCAGACAATGCCAAAAAACTTTACCAGTCTGGAGCAGAAAAGCTAGACAACAAAGACAGTAAAGGTCTAAAAGACCTCGAAGCCGCGATCGAAATTTTCCCGGACTATTTTGATGCTCGCAGCCGCCTCGGCAGAGAGTATATTTCCCGTAATGAATATGAGAAAGGGTATCCTCACTTACTTAAGGCAATCGATGTAAATCAACGCTGCGTCTCATGCTATTACAGTCTCACATACGCGTTTTACCAACTAAAACAATACCCGGCAGCGACAAAGGCGGGGTTTGCGGCCGCTGTACTCGACCCATCGTCAGTCGAGGTACATTTACTTTTAGGGACGGTCTTGAGATTAAACGGCGATCTTAAGACTGCTGAAAAAGCTTTACTCAAGGCGCAAAACCTAAGCAAAAAACCCAACGCTGAGATCCATTGGCAGCTTTCGCTGGTGTACAACAAATTGAGTCGTAACCAAGACGCTGCGAATGAATTGGAAACTTTTCTGAAAATTGAACCGAACTCTCCGAACAAAGTAAAAATACAAGAACTTATTGCTAAGCTGCGCGAAAAGAAATAATGCATGTTTCGGATCTTTCAAAACCTGACGAGTGTCAGTTGAGTTGAATGCCCATGCTTTTTTCCGATCTGTAATCCCATTAGCCTATCGATCAATCTCGTCCTCACTTCGATATCTGAGCTACATGCCATTGTATCCGTTGGCGGTATATGCCAGCGGACAGTTCACTATAACCTCAATATGTAAAGCCAGCCCAGACCTGATCATTCTATCTGAATGTTTGTCGAGGACATGCCCGTCAGCGTAAAGTTAGCTTGCGAACGGCTCCGCACAAAAAGTGAACAAGCACAAAAAAGGGGCCTGCTTTTCAGCAGACCCCAAAGGGTTAGATAAAT
>JBKJRA010000177.1:0-5664 GCA_046594975.1 Pyrinomonadaceae bacterium
GCCTTCGAACACAAGCTCGCCGCCAAATTCGCCTGCGTGGACACCGATGTCCACGATGTGATCGGCAGCCCGCATCGTTTCTTCGTCATGCTCGACCACAAGCACTGTATTGCCGATGTCACGAAGATTTTCGAGGATCTTGATGAGCCGCGAGTTGTCACGCGGATGCAGGCCGATGCTCGGTTCGTCGAGGACGTAGAGTGTGCCGACGAGTAGCGAACCAAGATTTGTCGCGAGTTGGATGCGTTGAGCTTCACCGCCCGAAAGTGTTGCGGCAAGCCGCGAAAGCGTCAAATAATCAAGTCCTACCTCGACTAGAAATTTCAGGCGTCGGCGAATTTCGAGGAGCAATTTATCGGCGATCTGTGCCCGCTCGATGTCCATTTTGAGATTTTCGAAAAAGTCATATGCAACCGCTATAGACATCTCGACGATCTCAGGTAGTGAACGCATACCGATCTTTACGTCTCGGGCCGCTTGCCGCAGACGCTGGCCGTCACAATCAGGGCAGCGTGTGTAGCCGCGATATTTCGCGAGAAAAACGCGGACGTGAAGCTTGTATTTTTTAGTTTCGAGAAATGCGAAAAAGCCCTTTAGCCCGTGCCAGCCTTCGTCGCCGTAGATGATGCAGTTTTGCTGAAAATCGGGCAGGTCGGCGAACGGCACCTTCATGTCGATGTTTGCCGAGTCAGCATATTTCACCAGTTCCTTTTGTGCCCAAGCATTTGTCGGACGCATGAAAGGCTCGATTGCTCCGTCTTTTAGCGACAATAGTGGATTTGGTATTACAAGGCCGTAGTCAATGCCGATAGTATTGCCAAAACCCTGGCAAGTTGGGCAGGCTCCAAACGGAGAGTTAAAACTAAATAGATGCGGCTCCGGCTCTTCATAACGTGTGCCGTCGTATTTGCATACGAAGTTGTCGGAGAATCTAAGTACGACAAGCTTTCTAGCCTGTTTGCCGGTCGAAGCAGGCCGGAAAGCCTCCTCTACGACGGCAGCGTGTCCCTCGCGAAAACATATCTCAAGCGAATCGACGAGCCGCTGGCGAATGTCCTGAGCCGCTGCCAAACGGTCGATCAGGACATATGTGTTATCAAAATCGTCGAATGGATAATCCTCGGGCTTGCTTAGTTCAAGCATTTCGCCGTCGCGATATAGACGTGAGAAGCCCTGTTGTAACAGCGAGATCAAAAATGCTGTTGTGCTCAGATCAGCAGATTTTGTTGTCCGGCTCGCCTTTGGCCTTTTCGCTGTGCGGACCATCTCGCGGGAAACTTCCTCTTGGATCGGAAATAGAACATAGAATCTTGTGTCTTTGACTAGCTCGCTGAGAATTTCGTCAGCAGCGGATTCGGGCGAGTCTTTTTTAACTTCACGGCCGCACACATGACAAATGGTAGTTCCAGCACGAGCAAAGAGGAGCCGAAGGTAATCGTATATCTCGGTCTGTGTCGCGACGGTCGAGCGTGGGTTTTTAGTCGAATTCTTTTGCCGGATGGCGATCGCCGGTGCAATACCGATGATCTCATCGACATCGGGCTTGTCTATTCGCTCAAGGAACTGACGAGCGTAGGCAGACAGTGATTCGACATAGCGGCGTTGGCCTTCAGCGTAGAGGGTGTCGAATGCGAGTGAAGATTTGCCCGAACCCGACACACCGGTAATAACCGTCAATTTATTAATCGGCAGTGAAACATCGATGTTTTTGAGATTATGCGTGCGTGCCCCGCGAACCTCTATCTGTTCCTCTTTTTGTTTTGCAGCATGCATAGATAGAAATCCGATCGTGTGAGCAAATTTATATTTTACCAAATCCGGATTTGGCGGACAAAGAGGCGTATGAATAGGGCAAATTATTTCTTTTTTGGTGACTTGAATTTTTTGTGAGGTGTCATCTGTTGGGTCATCCGAATACGGGTAAACGCAAAGACGGGAGCATAGCTTTGCGGTCTGATCTCGGGAGCGGTCGGGGTGCTAATTGTCCAATTAGTATTTTCGGGGCCGAGTGTGAGTGAAAATCTCAAATCTCCTATTTTCGCCGCAAACGGTTCAAATTCGTACACATTCACGCCCCAGCTCTGCGAGTCAAAAGAGTTCATCGTAATATCATCTGTAAACGTCGATGCGTGAAATGTTGCGATGGCGTTGGCATTGGAAAGGTCTTTTAATTCCCAAGTAGCGGTCATGTTGGTGAGCGACGGCGGTTCTTCGACAGTTACAAATTCGATCTCGACGAGTTTTTGCGGCTCGGATAATGTCTTGATCCTGTTTCGTTCGGCCAAAGAGATATTTTGTGTGTAATTTTTTGCGAGTGATGCGATGAAATCGCTTTTGATCGGCAATGTTGTTTCGAAAGAGGTGTTTTTTTCAACTCTTACAGGTACTGCAAATAGAGACAATTTTTGCGGAATGAGTGTGCCGCCGGGAGCGAGAAAGCGATCCCTGATGTCTTTGAACATCGTAACCGTTGCCGGGCCGAATGCATCGCCGCCAAAGAGTTCGCTGACGATAACATCAAATTTGCCTCGTATCTTAACGTTGTCCGAACGTCCGTGAATGATCTCGATGCGGTCTGCAACGCCGTTTTCCTGAGCGTGTTTATAAATTATGGGTATGAGGCATTCCTCCACCTCGACCGCGACGACACGTTTTGCACCGAGTTTTGCTGCGAGTATCGCCCATACACCCGAACCTGCTCCGATATCCAGAAAGTTGGTGTCAGTATTGACAACCTTTTCGATTACACCGGCCAGCAATTTGTTTCGAACGCTATCGCCGAGCATCGTTTGATGCTGCTGGAGCACACCCTGCATTTGGGCCGCAAATTTCTCGTCTTTCTCTGATTTCTTCATTAGTAGTGGTATATCTTACCAACGAATGTCGTAAGGGCAAAAATTGTCGAGCCAGTGTTCGGGAAAATCGGAAGTTAAGATAGGTATCGAGCCTTCGTAAGTGATAGCAGCGTCGAGCCCTCGGCGAAGGCGGTATGTCCTTCCGGATGGGGAGCAGACCGTGAGGACGATCTTGTCCTCGACGGATCTAGAGACAGACGCAAAACGCCAGTCGAGCTTGGAACGCACAACGAGTTTGCTGCCGACGGCTAGCTGCCGCAGGGTTATTTGAGCTTTGGCAGTTTCCATGATTTTCTGTATTTGCCGTAGTCGTCGTCGGTCAGTTGGACGAGATATGGATTTTTTGAAGATGCAAGCCAACTGACGATACGTTCTAGATCACGTCGCTCCATTGCCGTGCAGCCTGAGGTTCCGGTGAGTGCATCTTTCCAAATGTGCAGGAAAATACACGAGCCTTTACTCTTTTCGACCGGATAGGTGTTGTAAGCGACAAAAACGCCGAGGTCATATTCCGGGCCGACCGCGAGCATCTTTTCGGACGATTTCCAGTCGAAATTACCGACCTGCATACGGTTGACGATCGTGTTATAAAAAGATGACTTCACGTCATCAACACATTCGGTAAATTCTTCGAGTTTTGTGTATGGCAACTCGACGGCGTTTGGCTTTGTGCTGGTTCCGAATGAAGCCGTAAGTGGGAATAGTCCCGCAGGCGAACTGCCGTCGCCCTCTTGCTTGATCTTTGCCGCGGTAGTCTCGCGAGTCGATTCATTGCCCCAGGCGAGTCCGCTGCGTCCGATCACGACAGGGAAACTCTCGCCAATCATCTTCCAGTCGGCTTTCTCGTTTTTACGCTCATAGAGTCGTGCTGTTCCGGCAATGGTTTCCCAATTGTCCGTGGTTACGATAACCGCTTGAAGCGACTTAGTGAACGGAACTTTCACCGGCGCGGGTTCAGATTTTTTGATCTGACCGAGAGATGCTATAGCCAATAACAAACAAAATACAAGTGAGCCGAAAAGTTTCATACTAATCCTCAAAAACAGAATCAATTACGGTTGTCGAACCTTTGGTCGAAGCAAAAAGCCTGATGCCGACTGTTATCATTCCCAGCGAAATGATGATCCACACAATGACCCATAAAACAGCCGGGATGCCGGTCGCCATCGCCATATTCGCGGCATCAGTCGGTTGGCTGCCTGCGGCTGAAATAAAGAAAAGATCTTTCAGGCTGAAAAATGCGTTGAGCAGACACTGGACCGTGAGAAAAGCGAGAGCAAAATTTGCCCATTTTGCAGTAGCGAATTTGGCTACTGCGAGAAGTCCGGCGGTCAAAACAACTCCGGAAAGAACAGTGAAAACAACGCTGCCAAATGTGACGTTGGCGAGCAAATTCCAAAACGGGAAAACAAAGCCAAAAACCAGCGTCATTACGCCGACAAATCCTGCGGAGATCGTAAGGGCGATTCGTGACGAGCGTCCATATCGCATCCACGCGAGCAGCATTGCACCAAACGCGGTAGTTCCCAGATAGCCTGCACTAGAGATCAGCAGTGACGAAAATCCAGTCGCTTTTGACCAAACGACACCGCTGCCATCGGGTGAGACGGTCAGACTCATTACCGTATTTCCGGTTAGAAAAGTGACGAGAGCGTGGCTGCCTTCGTGAATGAACGTCGCGAAAAGCTGTAGCGGATAGACGATGTAGCCGACAAACGGCACAAACAACGAGAGAGCCCAGAGCCCGACGCTCACTAATGTGGCGGTCAGCAAAAGATTAACTTGCGGTCTGGCATCAGTTGCGAGCTTGTATTTCATAGTTAAAAACTCCTCGATCTGCTACAAGCGAATACGACTATTCTAGCCGAATGTTCGCATTTTCGGTAGGTCAACCGCGTTCGTAATCGGCTTTTCCACCGGTTTTTGATTCGAGCTGAATGTTAGAGATCACAATGTCTTTCTGCACGGCTTTACACATATCGTAGATCGTCAGAGCCGCGACTGAGACGGCGGTCAATGCTTCCATCTCGACGCCGGTTTGAGAGTTTGTGAACGCTTCAGCGGTCAGGTAAACACCATCGTCTACTAGCTCCGCCGTGACATTTACCTTAGACAAATTGATCTGATGACAAAGTGGGATGATCTCCGACGTCTTTTTCGCCGCCATGATACCTGCGATCCGTGCGATCTCAAGCGGGTCACCCTTTGGAGTTGACTTAGTTTTCAAGGCCTGAAGAGTTGCAGAGGAAAGAAGGACTTTGCCGGACGCGACGGCTCGACGCGTGGTCACGTCTTTGCCCGAAACATCGACCATTTTTATTTTCCCGGCTTCGTCAAAATGCGATAGATCACTCATATTTTCCTCGCTCGAAAGATCAATGTATTGCCGCCAAGCAGAACCTCATCGGAATTTAATTCGGCAGTCCAACGTTCGTCACGTTTTTTTGAGGATGTAAATCTTGAGATCAGCCTGATCAATGCCACAACCGGTAAAAATGCCCAAGAATTTGCTTTCTGTTTGTCACGATATAGATGTTCGATCTTAAAGCCATTTTTCTCAAGCAGAAACCTGACCTCGGAATATCCGATCGGGTTTACGTGGAGAGCGATCTCCTCCATTCCAGGAAATTCGCGTTGTATCGCAGCCAGCTTTTCTTTTGAAAGCGGCTTAAAATGTGAAGTATATCCGCTGACGAGCCATTTTAGACGTTCCTCGATGTTCATAATATTGGGAACAGAAACGACTAGGCAGCCTCCTTGTTTGATCATGCGCGAGAATTCGCGGATAGCGTTTGCGGGGCTATCGATA
>JBKJRA010000300.1:0-5320 GCA_046594975.1 Pyrinomonadaceae bacterium
TTTAATCATCAACGACGTGATCTCAAGCTTTTCGAGTTAGGCAAGGTTTTCACAGCCAAAACCGGAGATGACAGTTTGCCAAATGAGCGAGAGCTTTTCTCGCTGATTGTTACCGGCAACGAAACGCATGAAAATAAGGCGATTGCAGTGCGTGAGTTCGATTTTTATGATGCAAAAGGTGCGGTGGAATCTGCTCTCGAAATAATTGGTATTGGAAACGTGGAGTTTGCGGCTGCTGACGTCAAACATATGCGTAAGGGCCAATCAGCGTCAATCTCGATCGGTACCCGTTCCGTAGGCTCAGTTGGCCGTCTTAGCGACGAAATATCGGCAACTTATAAGTTCAAACAGCCTGTTTATGTGGCAGAGATCGACCTTCAAGCTGTACTTGAGGTTCCGGTTCCAGCTATTACATACGGCCCCTTAGCGAAATACCCTGCGATCATCCGAGATATTTCACTGCTTGCAGAGCGTGATATTACTTTCGTGGCAATTCGCGAGGCGGTGATAGAACAGAACTTCGAGCTTTGCCGAAATGTGGGCTTTGTCGATGTTTACGAAGGTAAAGGGCTCGCTGAGGATGAGCGTTCAATCACTATTCGACTAGAGTATCGCAGCGAAGAACGGACACTGGTTGAGGACGAAGTTGAGACAATGCATCAGGAAATTCTTGCTCAAATAGAGCGAAAACTAGCCATTAAACCTCGTTTTCAATAAAACCTTCATCTTTTACTTGAAGTTTTCATTAAAAGTCTTGATAATAATTTCCACAGTCTTATACCCATTTTTGGAGACCCATTAATGAACGCCTTAACGGGAATGGAAAAATTCTCGCATCTTGAAGATAAGATCTATCTAACGATCGAATACGCCAAGAAAATGCGAGATGAAAAGGAAAAGCTAGAGAAAGAAGCTGCTGGGTTACGAAGCGACGCGGCGAATGCTATCGCGGATAAAAAGGCCGCTGAGGAAAGGCTTATAGTTCTGCTTTCTGAACGTGATTCCATTCAATTAAAGGTCGAGGCAATGCTTGATGCGATGACAATGATAGATTCTGACGTTGCGGAGGCCGTGGGACGCTAATATGTCGGAACAAACCATCAGAGTTGAGATATACAATCAGACTTACAGCATACGCTCAGACGGCGATAACGAATATATTCACGAGCTTGCCGAGTATGTCGATCGTAAAATGCGTGAGATCTCGTCTGGGACGATGACAGTCGATTCGCTCAAAGTAGGTATTCTGGCCGCTCTGCACATAGCTGACGAGTTTTTCCAACTGAAACACTCACAGGCCCAGAGCGACGCTCAACTCGCAACCCGGAGCACAGAATGCTCGGAAATGCTTGATCGTATTTTGAAACACCGTAATGTTTCTCCACAAGAAATACATACGGAGCAATAAGAGTTCAGAATGCTCGATTTATCGCGTAAGTTTCTAATAAATACAAAAGAATGCGATAAATCAGCACTCTAAACATTTTCATTTTGCATTCGGCCTAGCTGTGCTAGAATCCAAAGTGGCGAAGGATATTTAACTGCGTTCCTCGATACCGGACGCATACATAATTGAGCCAACATATGAATACCGGGAGGCTAATGCCGGTTGTCGGTGCTTTTCTCTACGGAGCCGAGCCATAGACGCTAGCTTTGATGCTCGCAAGAGCAGAAAGCCACCCACCTGTAACTAACAGGTTCAATTCATACGTTCGAACGGTTTCGCGGTTTTCCTCTCGCCAGAAAATCTTAAAAGACGCGGTTCGCAAGAGCTGCGTCTTTTTAATTGTCGATATTAAGTGGACGGTTGGCTTCGATCTCTTCGTTTTCAAGCTCCCTCCTGATCTCTTCGGTCATTTTTGCGGATTCCAAAGCAAGTGGAAGCTCGGCAGTCCTGGCGGATAGCTTTTTAAGAGCGATCTCTGAATCAGCGAGATTGCCGCCGCGACTTGCAGCCGCTTCGATCATTTGTAATCTTGCCTCTGCCTCTGAAAGCATCACTTTCGCCTCGATGTTTATGTTCGTGATCTTTTCGATATCTTTACCGATCTCGAGCTGGAAATCATCTGAACGCTCACTTTTTAATTGTTTCAGCGAATTCTGACGACGCTTTGCCATTAGCAGCTCGCGTTTAGATGACTTAACGATCCGAGTGGCGGTAAGCCGTGAAGCGAGAGTCTCTCGGTATGCATCTGCGAGCAGCAGATCACGAGCAACGACAGCTTTTAAAGCTCGTTTTTCATTAGATTTGAGTTCATTACGAAACCACTCGATCTCTTCGGCTTTGATGCCATCAGCTGCTATGATCTCGCGCATTTCTTTTGTCCACCCAGCGCGTTTACTGGCTAGTATTGCCGCTACCACAATGCCGCTTACAAAACCAATGACCGTGGCAACGATACCCGCAAACAGAATAACTGCGGTTAATGGGCCTCCGCCGAATGTCATTAATAACATAACGAGCGTAAGGAGCGCCGGCAGCAACGTTAGTATAATAGGTGCGGCTATTGCACCGATTTTGAGTTTACGGCCACGGGTCAGATCAGCTGGTGTTATGTCATTCATAGCAACAATTGCTTAGAGTCTAGCGCAACTGCGGCCCATTTGCGGAAACTCACAGAATACTTCTTGCATCACAGAGTTTAGTATTACAGTCGGAAATATATTATTATTCAAGAGGTTCAACGTGTTGGTTATGAAAAACAGGGTTTTTTTTGTTGGTCTCGCGATCTTAATGCTATTTGGTCTTGATAGTATACCTGCGACCGCACAGAAAAATGAACCCAGGCAGCGCGTCCGCACTGTAACCATTCCGATCTCGATCTTCACCAAACAAGAACTAAAAGAAAGACAAGCCGAGGAGTATGTTCAGGCCGAACGTCTGATCGTTAACGAGGACAATGACAATCAAGAGATATTGTCTATTAAAAGTGTTAGCGACTCTCCACTATCAATCGCATTTTTGATCCAGGAAGATCTTGTCTCTAACTTTAATTTACAGATCAACGATATCAAGAAATTTATTCGTGAACTGCCAAGAGGGTCACGTGTAATGGTGGGATATCTGCGTGGCGGTTCTCCCGAGATTAGGCAGAAATTTACTGATGACCTCGATAAAGCTGCTAACTCAATTCGTATTGTCTCAGGTAGTCAAAGCTCAGCTCCGCGCAGTCCTTACGATGGGGTAAGCAGTATCCTTAATAGATTTGATGCTATGCCAACTGGCCGCCGGGCAGTGCTTTTATTCTCTGACGGCCTAGATACCTCAGGAGGGCTAAATCTTGCCTCAATACTGCAAAGTCTCGATCTAGATCAGGCGATCCTACGATCTCAGCGTAAAAGCGTCGCCGTCTATTCATTTTATACCCCTACAGCATTGACCGAAAACACAGGTTCAACATTTGCACTTGGGGCTCAAGGTGCTTTATCTAAGCTTTCTGACGAAACCGGCGGCAGGGCGTTTCAAAAGGGCTTTATTACGCCTGTAAGCTATTTACCATTTTTTCGAGACATGGTTATGGCACTAAATAGACAGTTTGCCTTGACCTATCTTTCAACCCACATGGACAAGGGCTACCATAATGTTAAAGTGTTGAGCACGAACCCAGAGGTCAAGATCGAACATCCGAAAGGCTATTATTATCATTGATCTAACCGACCTTTGTATTGCAAGATTGGCATACTCGTACATCTTCTTTTATTAGTAAGCCTATCCAAAATAACGGAAAGAAAAATACCAGCAAGACAGCAAAAGTAACCCAACCAGCCGTTGAGATCCGTTTTTCAATACGAGGCAGATACTGGCTCATGCAGCGTGGGCAGCGAAAAGCTTGATGCATTTGTTGGTTCTGCTGATAAGCAAGAGGAGCAGGCCTATATTGTTGGTTTGCCGCTTCGAAATGGGAAGTCGCCGGTTGAGCTCGATCGATTTGAATGGTTGGTCGTGCTTCGTTTTGAGTCTGAAACTCGTCAGTTTTCCAAGAATACGGACGCGGAGCTGCATGGTCGAACGGATTGTCCATTAACGGTTTCTGAAAATTAAATTTAGTCCCGCAAAAGCGACAAAAGATACTTTCTCCGGCATTAAGTTTTCCGCAATTTTGACAAGGATTCATATACACCCGGTTAAGTGCCAACCGTTCATTTACGAATAATAGCAGAGAATTGTTCGTTCGAAACCCCCGGCAACGCTTTTTGTTGTAGAGTCGTCTAAAAATTGAGTAATCTATGTGCAGAACAGATTGCTAACCCGCATTACCAATATGAAAAAACTGCTCGCAATAGGCTTTCTCGTTTTATTATTTTCAATTGTTTCGTTAGCACAGTCTGATGCCGACCTGCGAGCCGTAGTCGAAAAAGATAAGACCAGCCGCGATAGTAAGGGGCAACTGGTTACTCTACCCGCGATCGATCATATTACACGTGGCTTTACTTATCTTGATAACCGTCAATTCCCGCAGGCTCGTGAACATTTTCAAAACGTTTTAGATATTTATCCGACGGATGCGCTGATACAGCGAGCCTTATTTGGGCTAGGAAGGGCGTTGATGTGGGAACGTGAATACGGAAAGGCGATCCCTTATTTTGATCGCGTGTCTCGAGAATTTCCTGCCAGCAAAGACGGTCGCGAAGGTCTTGCGTTCAAAGGGGCATGTCATATACGTATCGGAAAGAACGCCGAGGCCGCAAAGATCTACGAGCAATATACAGTAATGTATCCGACCGGAGAACGCATCGATTCAGCTTATCTTAATATGATCGACGCACTACGCGAAGCCGGAAAATACGACGAGGCAAACGCTGCTGTAGAAAAAACTCGGCGACGATTTCCCGGACAGCCAACCGAAGCCAACGCCTTGCACGCACGTCTGAGGATGGAGATATTTCGCGGCCATTGGAGCGATGCCGAGGCAACTGCCGCGTTAATGCAGGCTCAGGTTAAATTTGCCGGAGCGATGACCAGTCTTGACGAAGTTAAATATCTACGAGCCTTTGCCCTCGAAAAAAACAGCAAACGAGGTGACGCGATTGCTATTTATTCGTCAATACCAGATACAGGCACATCCTACTACGGCGGATTAGCCACAGACCGGCTCAATGCGATCAATCCTGGCGTTAAACGCACTTCGCAAAGTTCTCCGCGTAATATACAGGACTATCCCGCAGCATTCCGGACCGAAGTTTTGCAGTATTCAAAAGCAAAGAAGCTCGACCCTAGATTTGTACTAGCCATTATGAAACAGGAAAGCACCTTTAGGCCGGGGATAAAATCTCCGTCAGCCGCTCGTGGCCTATTACAGCTCGTTATGGATACCGCACT
>JBKJRA010000015.1:0-3153 GCA_046594975.1 Pyrinomonadaceae bacterium
CAGAGAAATGCGTGCAGGCGAAGAGATCGACATCGAGCGGCTCTCGGCGTATATGCGAGCAGAATTTGATGTGGCTGTCGGCGATGTCGAGGTCACACAATTCCCTGCCGGCAGCTCAAATCTGACGTATCTTGTCCGCGTTGGCTATACGGAGTACGTGCTTCGCCGCCCGCCATTTGGTAACACGGTCAAATCGGCTCACGATATGAGTCGTGAGTTTAACGTGCTGTCAAAGCTCTCCGCCGTTTATGCACCGGCACCAAAACCTCTACTATTTTGCGAAGACGATAGAATTATCGGATCTGAGTTTTATTTAATGGAGCGGCGAAAGGGCCTGATCATTCGCGGAAAGATACCGAGGACTCAAAATCTTGGAGTTCAGCCTTTAGGCGACAGCCGCTCTGGCGAAGAGCCACCTAAAGGCGGAACTCCAAACATCGACAGACAGGCGAATCTCCTCGACTCCTCGCAGGAATTTCGCGTCGAGGTCTGCAAAAGTTTTATTCAGAATCTAGCCGATCTGCACGCTCTCGACCACCATGCCGCCGGACTTAGCGACCTTGGGAAACCGGATGGCTATGCCCGCCGTCAGGTTGAGGGCTGGACAAAACGGTATTTCGCCGCCAAAACCGACGAATGGCCGGAGCTAGAAAATGCTATCGCTTGGCTGAACAACAATATTCCGACAGATACCGCTGCGAAGCTCGTTCACAACGATTACAAATTCGACAATGTAATGCTCTTGCCCAGCGACCTGACAAAGATCACGGCAGTTCTCGACTGGGAAATGGTCACCGTTGGCGACCCGCTGATGGACCTCGGCACAACGCTCGGCTATTGGATGTCCTGGGACGCAGGCGTCGAGATGCTGAGTATGCCCTTCAACCCGCGTGTGCTGATGGAAAATATCTCGCGGCAAGACCTCGTCGATATGTATACGCAGGCCTCCCGCCGCGACGTTTCAAACATACTGTTCTACTACGTCTTCGGCACATTCAAGATCGCGGTCATCGCCCAGCAGATCTACGCAAGGTATGTGAAAGGATTTACTAAGGACGAACGATTTGCGTCGTTTGATAAATTCGTCGCGGCGTTGGGATACATAGCAAATCAGGCCGTTAAATCAAAACATATTTGAAGATCTTTGCCCTTAAGTCATGAAACGGATGTTTTGCCGCAGATAAACGCAGACGACGCAGATCAATCATTTAACATTTCTTATCTGCGTTATCTGCGGCGAAAATTCCTAATTCCCTGCCGTCCGCTCACGCCAGCTCTGGGTCGGGCCGCCGGCGTCGACGCGAACCATTTCTATGGCACCGGGCGACGGGCAGACAAGGGCGCAGAGGTTGCAGCCGACGCATTCTTTTTCGATGACGCGGGGATAGCGTTTGCCGTTTGATTCGACAAATTCAAACGACTGGTGAGCTCCGTCTTCGCAGGCGACGTAGCAAAGATTGCATTGTATGCACTTGTCTTCGTTGACGCGGGCTTTGACGTCGTAGTTGAGATCGAGATCGCCCCAATCGGTCATGCGGCTGACTGATTTGCCAACGATGTCGTTGACCGACGCAAAGCCTTTTTCGTCGAGATAGTTGTTGAGGCCGTCGATCATGTCTTCGACAATGCGGTAGCCGTAATGCATCACGGCGGTGCAGACCTGCACATTTGCCGCTCCAAGCAGCATAAATTCAACAGCATCGCGCCAAGTGTTGATCCCGCCGATGCCCGAAATAGGAATGTTGAATTCCGCATCACGGGCAAGCTCCGAGACCATATTGAGAGCGATCGGCTTGACCGCCGTGCCGCAATATCCGCCGTGAGCCGCCATTCCGTTGACGTTGGGATAAGGGATCATCGTATCGATATCGACGCCAATGACGGAATTGATAGTGTTGATCAGCGACACCGCGTCACCGCCGCCTTTCTGAGCGGCACGCCCGGGCGGGACGATATGTGTGACGTTTGGTGTGAGTTTGACGATGACAGGAATATTGGAAACCTCTTTTACCCACTCGGTGACCATGCAGGTATATTCCGGCACCTGTCCCATCGCCGCTCCCATACCGCGTTCGGACATACCGTGCGGGCAGCCGAAATTTAATTCAAATCCATCACAGCCAGTATCTTGAGCTTTTTTGGTTATCTCTTGCCAAGCCTCTTTTTTCGACTCGACCATCAGGCTGGCGATTACGGCGTGGTTAGGATATTTCTTTTTGCACTCCGTCATCTCTTTGAGATTGACCTCGAGCGAACGGTCCGTGATCAGCTCAATATTATTAAGCCCGATCATCCTGACAGACCCAGAATCGAGAGCCGCCAGCCGCGACGAGACATTTGTTATCGGCTCGCCAAGCGTTTTCCACACAGCTCCGCCCCAACCCACGTCAAACGCCCGCTCGATCATCGACCCCATATTCGTCGGCGGCGCCGAAGCGAGCCAAAAAGGATTAGGAGATTTTATTCCTGCAAAATTAATAGTGAGGTCTGCCATAAAAGTTTATTCAATTGCTAACTTTTCACCAAAATATTTGTCAAAACGTAGCTTTATATCATCCTTTTCACCATGGTAAAAGGACCTGTTGGGTTGCCGCCGCCAACACTCTAATGCCTTCTGCAAGCACCATTTAGCCTTTTCCTGATTGCCAGCTATAAGGCAAAGATCGCAAGCTTTCGCATGATCCCAATCTTTCTCAACCAATCGAGTCGCGGCTCTTTCCCAATTGGAATATTTTTCAAGGTACGGCAATCCTAAATCTAGAGTGTCCTCCAAAAGAAACAACATTTCCCGTTCAGCATTCTCCTTAAACGCAACGTTGGGTCGGGGGTACTTCCAACCTCGCAAATTCCAATACATTTCGGAAGCAAGATAGTCGTTAGCGGGTCTACTGCCATACTCTTTCTGATGCCATTTCACATAGAAGTTGGAATTTACTGAAAACGAGAAGTAAAATTCCGCTGAAACATCTTCCGCGTTCCATCGCTCTAAATGCGTATTTATCTTCTGAGTAAATTGACCATTTTTACGCTTAAAATCGAGCGACGAATTAGAGAAAGAAAATCCTAACCGATCCAGTCTTGGAACAACGTATCCTTGCAATGCATCCCTAATCGCGTCCCTTGGTTTCATCGCTATGCACCCGCAAATTTCAC
>JBKJRA010000023.1:0-5391 GCA_046594975.1 Pyrinomonadaceae bacterium
CAAATGGGTTAAATGGTAATTTAGTGGTGAATTGGCCCAAAACGATCGTTTTTTCTCATTTTTCTCACGTTTGTTTTGGAAGCAAACCCCCATTACGGATTTACTTTTGATGTAACAAAGAATGGATCTGCGTCGCCGCTAGGAGCGAACTCGGTCGAATACTGTCCTATGACTTCATCAAAGATGACTGGTTTCTATAAAAACGAAGATTGTCCTTCGTCAAACGAATTGCTTGAGTTTCAAAGCGGAGATCTTTTACGCTCGCGCGACAGCGAGATCAACCGCCATCTTGCGACATGTGATTTTTGCGAAGCTGAGGTCGAATTCTATTCCATGTTTCCGCAGGCAGAGGACGCTGCCCAATTTGAAACAGGCGAGATTCCCGCACCGCTCTTCGACCTGGCCGAAGCCCTACTAAAAAATCGCCACGGCAACCCGCTGTCACTCAATTCGTTATTAAAAGAAAAAACAGGTGTGGTTATAGATAAGGTATAACCATTTTGTTTAAGAGCCGCAGATCTCGTCGATGGCTTCGGAGTATTTTTCGTCGATGACGTTACGTTTGATCTTGAGTGTGGGTGTCATTTCGCCTTTGTCGATGGAAAATTCGCGGGGGAGCAGATAGACGCGTTTGACGCGTTCGTAGTCGGAAAGCTCGCGGGTCAGGTCAACGGCGTCACGCTGCATACGTTTTATAAACTGCGGATTTTCGCACAGCTCTTCGCGGGTACCTGAGGTGTCAACGCCCTCGGATTTCATCTCTTCTTTCAACGCGTCCCAATCCGGCACGATCAAAGCACCAACCTGTTTGCGGCCGCTGCCGACAACGACGGGCTGCGATATAAGCGGACTTTGCTTTAACAAACTCTCGACCTGAAGCGGTGCGACGTATTTGCCGTTTGATAGTTTAAAGAGATCTTTGAGGCGGTCGGTGATGTAGAAATGTCCATCATTGTCTTTGTAGCCGACATCGCCAGTGTGGTAGAACCCTTCGTCGTCGATGGCGAGAGCCGTGGCGTCGGGATTATTGTAATAGCCCTGCATTACATTACGTCCGCGAATGAGCACCTCGCCGTCTTTTTCGGCGATCTTCATCTCGATGCCTTCGAACGGCGTGCCGATCGAACCAGCTTTGGTATCATCCGGGCGATTGGCACACGTGACGCAAGCCTCGGTCATACCGTAGCCTTGCAAGATCGGGATGCCCGCTGCCCAAAATGCATACGCAAGCTTTTTTGAGAGCGGTGCTCCGCCTGAGACAAAGAACCTTAGAGAACCGCCTACACCGTCGCGCCATTTTGAGAATACGAGACGATTAGCCAAAGCTTGTTTAGCGGCAAGGCTCGCCGAGACTCTTTCCCTTTTGTCTTTGGCGGTCCAATATTCCTGCCCGACAACGAGTGCCCATTCGAACAGCTTAGTTTTCCAGCCGCCAGCCGCTTTACCTTTCTTAACTATCTTGTGATAGACCTGCTCAAACAAGCGCGGAACTGCCGTCATGATCGTCGGCTTGACCTCTTGGAGGTGCGAGGCGAGTTGGTCGAACGCAGCACAGTAATGTATCGAGACGCCGTTTGAACAGAGCACGTAAAAAACCGTCCGCTCGAAAATGTGCGAAAGCGGCAGCACGGCGAGGCTGCGGTCGGTTGATCTGATAGGCAAGCCTTTTGAAATTGCGACGATATTCGACACGAAATTATCATGCGTCAGCATCACGCCTTTTGGCTCGCCGGTCGTGCCGGATGTGTAGATAATAGTCGCGAGGTCGTTCGAATTTATTTCCGCAAGCGAACGCTCGACGATATCGGCGTCTATCTTTATATATGCATCGGCCTGAGCCTCGATGTCAGCGAGTGAGATTCCACGGCTTTCGTTGTCAGGAATGCCCTGGGCATCAAAAAAGGCGATCTTTTCGAGACGCTCAACACTGCGGATGGCATTCTCAGCGTGCTTCCAAAGTTTTTTGCCGGAGATGAACAGCATCTTGGCACCCGAATTTTCGAGGATAAATCTGATCTGCTCGACTGCCTGCGTCGTATAGATCGGCACATTGACAGCTCTGAGGGAAAGAATTGCGAGATCGACAAATGACCATTCGGGACGATTCTCGGAGAGGATAGCAACGCGGTCGCCGGGTTTTACGCCCATTGCCGCGAGACCCATCGCGATGCGTTTGACACGCTCGATGACGGCCTCGCCGTTGAGATATTGCCACGCACCCTCGACCTTATAGGCGAGAGCGTCGGTTTTATTGTGCCGCCGAAACGATTCGAAGCAATAATGCGGAATCGTTTGCGGAATATTTTCGAAGCCTATTAGGTTTTCAGCGGTCATTCGCGGTTCGTCGAAACAAGTGTTCGGGCGTCCTATTGCGGATAGATTATTCTGACAAAGAGCGGCGGTTAAGTCCAATTACGAGCGGGCAAGTTCGAATGCAAATTTTTCATTAGTCTTCATATCCGTTTGGATGAGCCTGTTTCCAATCCCACGCCGTTTGGACGATCTTTTCAATATCGGTATGTTCTGGTTTCCATCCTAAAACGTCGAAGGCTTTCGTGGAATCGGCAATGAGATGCGAAGGGTCGCCCGAGCGTCGCGGCTCGATATTGATCTGGATCGTATTACCGGTAACTTTGCGTGCGGCCTCGACAACCTCTAAAACGGAGAATCCGTGATCGCTCCCAAGGTTTATCTGATTCGACGCACCGCCATTATTAAGGTAATCAAGTGCCCGTATGTGAGCGTCAGCGAGATCGGCAATATGCACGTAATCCCGGATGCAGGTTCCGTCGGGCGTTTCGTAATCGTCACCGAAAATTGAGACAAACGGCAGCTTGCCACTGGCAGCACTCAAAACATTAGGTATAAGGTGCATTTCAGGTTCGTGATGTTCGCCGCATTTTTCGGTCGCACCCGAGGCATTAAAATACCGCAAAGCGACAAATTTTAAACCGTAAGCCGTGTCATACGCCGCTAATATCTGCTCGGTCATAAACTTGGTCCAACCGTATGGATTGACAGGTTTTTGCGGATGTGTCTCGTCGATCGGGATAAACTGCGGGTCACCGTAGGTCGCACAGGTTGACGAGAATACAAATGTTTTCACGCCCGATTCGATCAGTGCGTTGAGCAGATGGTTGGATTGTACGGTGTTGTTTTCAAAATACTTTGCCGGATCGATAACCGATTCGCCGACGTTGGCATACGCGGCAAAATGAATGCATGCATCGACTTTGTGTTCGGCGACGATCTTTTTGACCAATTCGGCATCGCCTACGTTTCCATTATAAAAAGGAACATCCGCATCAAGCGACTGCCGATGTCCGTAGGTCAAATTATCTAAAACGACCGCGTCTATGCCTCGCTCTCGTAAAAGTGCGACCATCACGCTGCCAATATATCCCGCCCCGCCTGTAACCAATACTGTCATTAAAATTACTCCTGAGATCTACTAAATTTAGCGTAATACGTGGCGGGCATTTTGGCGAACATGAAAATGTCATGTCCAGTAATTGCGGTCGAGCGAGCGGTAGTTTATCGCTTCGCTAATGTGCGTCGGCTGGATGTTTTCACTGCCGTCGAGATCGGCGATGGTGCGTGAAACTTTTAAGATTCGGTCGTGGGCACGGGCCGATAGGCCCTGGCGCGTCATCGCTTTTTCGAGTAGTTGCTCGCTCTGGTCATCGAGCGTGCAGAATGTGCGTATTTGTTTCGGCGACATCGACGAATTGGAAAATCCATCGCCTGCAAACCGCTCAAGCTGCACATCGCGAGCCCGTATTACTCGTGCCCGAATGACCTCGGACGAATCACCATCGACAGTGTTTTTTGCCCGCAGCTCTTGAAATTTCACCGCCGGAACGTCGATATGTATGTCGATGCGGTCCATCAACGGGCCCGAGATCTTGCCGACATACCGCTGTATCTGCATTGGCGAGCAGAGGCATTGCCGGCTTGAGCCAAAATAACCGCACGGACACGGATTCATCGAGGCAACCAGCGTAAAAGCCGCCGGAAACGTCAGCGAGGTCGCCGCCCGCGAGATGGTCACGTTCTTATCTTCCATCGGCTGTCGGAGGACTTCGAGCACGGTTCGGTCAAATTCGGGCAGCTCGTCGAGAAACAATACGCCGAGGTGTGCCAGCGAAACTTCGCCCGGTTTCGGGATCGAGCCGCCGCCGATCAACCCGGCTCGCGAAACAGTATGGTGCGGCGATTTGAATGGCCGCTCGGCGATCAAACCGTCTTTATCCGTCAGCCCCGCGACCGAATGTATCTTGGTGATCTCGATCGCCTCTTCAAACTCAAGCGGCGGCAATATCGTCGGCAGACGCTTAGCCAGCATCGTCTTGCCCGATCCCGGCGGGCCGATGAACAAGATATTGTGCCCGCCCGCACTCGCGACCTCGAGAGCACGCTTCGCTGTCTGCTGGCCGCGAACTTCGTTAAAGTCGACGCGGTATCGCGTGCTCTGTGTTCGCAGATGCGAAAGGTCGAGTTTCAGCGGCTCAACCCGCGTCTCGCGTCCGGTTTGTAGATCTTCGGCAAGTCCCGCTGCGGTTCGCAGGTCTTTTATGGGATAAACATTTACTCCTTCGACAACTGCGGCTTCGGTGGCGTTTTCCTCGGGCAGGAGCAGATTTTTGATACCGACCTCGCGAGCCTTGAGTGCTATCGACAAAGCTCCCCTGATCGGCCGCACACGCCCATCAAGCGACAGTTCGCCGACGCTCAAAGTGTTTTCCAGCTTATCGATCGCCAGATCTCCGGCGGCCCCGAGTATGCCGAGAGCCACCGGCAGGTCAAACGCCGCACCCTCTTTGCGCACGTCCGCCGGGGCGAGATTTATAGTCGTTTTGTGAAACGGAAAGAAATATTTGCTGTTAGTGATCGCCGCACGAATACGCTCTTTCGATTCGCGTATCGCTGCGTCCGCCAGCCCCACAATATTAAAAGGCGGCGGCCCCTCAGTCTCCTTAATAGGCTGCAGATTAACCTCAATATCGACGATCAAAGCGTCGATACCATAAACGCAAGCGGACTGCGAAAGAAAGAGCATAAAGCAAAAGTCTAGTTAATTTATTCGGTAAAGCACAAAAATTCTAACGCATTTCACAGGAAAATCGCAAAGCATCCATTCTGAACAGCTCCCATTCGTGACATTCGTGTAATTCGTGGCAAAACAATTCCTAGGCTTCGGGAGCGTTCACGGCGTTCACGGTGTTCACGCGTGAACGTGAACACGCTGCGATATTTATGACAAGATGCGTTTGGCGGGAATGTTTTGTATCATTATGGGGATATATACTTTAGAGAGACGCTCGACGAGGAATTGATGAAACGACTTTTTACCATACTGGCTTTATTTATTATCTTGACGATAGTTTTTTC
>JBKJRA010000039.1:0-4790 GCA_046594975.1 Pyrinomonadaceae bacterium
GGATAAACGCTGAATGCATCTAAGCGTGAAGCCAGACCTAAGATTAATATTGCCAGTGAGACTCGTGGAAGACCACCACGTTGATAGGTCGGAGATGTAAGCATAGTAATATGTTTAGTTTACCGATACTAATTGTCCCAAGGCTTGACCATAAACCTTGTTTACAAGCAAATTTATGAGAAAAGCAACGAGTAGTGGAAATTTTTTCTCCGCAATGTATTCAGTTATTAGATATCAAGTTTGAAAATTTAGTTTGGAGTACCTGCTTTAGCAGGCTGCCTAAAGGCGGAACTCCGAACAACCAGTTTTCCGGTGATTGTATCGGTAGGGTCACACCCGTTCCCATCCCGAACACGGCAGTTAAGCCTACTGGAGCCGATGATACTGCAGCTTTCAGTTGTGGGAAAGTAGGAAGTCGCCGGATTTAATTTAAGAAAGCCCGCTCAATTTGAGTGGGCTTTCTTATTTTCACTTCTTCAAATTTCAAAGTCTGAAATTTGTAATTTCAAATTTGAAATATTATCTTAATCCTTGCCCGCCCACATTCTTGCAACCAATTCCCGCTAAAACGATATAATTACTAGTTAGTTATATTTCGCCTGACAATGACCTTCGAGAAATTCTTCAAACTGATCTCATACGCGGCCGTATTTTGCGGCTTTTTGTCGTTGTGGATCTCGGGGACGTTTGGGATTGCTGGAACGGTATTGTTTGTTGCGGTAATGTTCGCTGCGTGGTTTCTCGAAGGCTCGCGTTGGCAGATCACGGAAAAGATCGGGACCGCGTTGATAGTGCTTGCTTTGCCGTCGTTTTATTTCGCGTGGAAGTTTCAGTTAATAACTCTGTATGGTTCTGAGACAGCGATCGCGGGTGTTCTCGCCCGGATGATCCTGACGCTAACGGCGATAAAACTGCTACAAAAAAAGAGTGACCGTGACTGGATATTCCTCTACCTGATGTCGTTTTTCGAAGTGCTGCTCGCAGCCGGTTTGAGTATCAGTGCATTGTATCTTGGGACGTTTTTGGTTTATCTACTAGTGATGGGCTGTTCGATCATCGCGTTTGAGATCAGAAAGACCTCGGAAAATATCGATATAAAAATGTCTGACGGAAGGATCGCGGATAGTAAAGCTGATACCGAACCGACGCGGTTATTGCAGGTCCGCAGGCTGCCGACAACGGCAATTGCTTTGATAGTTTTTATTGTAATGCTGGCGGTACCTTTGTTCTTTATGCTGCCAAGAGTTGGCGGGGCGGGCTTCGGCGGTAATCAAGGCGGCCTTAATACTTCGACCGGGTTTTCGGATTCGGTAAGACTCGGCGGCATTGGCCAGATCCAGCAAAACGACGCGGTCGTGATGCGTGTGAAACTCGATGGCAGCACCGAAGATACAAGCGGCCTGTATTTTCGCGGCGTTGCTCTAGACACATTCGACAACAAGACCTGGAGTAAATCACGCTCATCAATAAAGGAACCATTCGTCAAAGGTGACCGCGAGTTGATTCAAGTGGATTACCCTGCTAGCCGCGACAATCTCTCGATCCAAACGATCTATCTCGAACCGCTCGACACCCCTGTCCTATTTGTATTGCCGCGTGCTGTCGGCATTCAAGGCAATTTTCCTATCATCGAGAAAGATGCATATGGAGGACTCAGCTATCGGAGCAGCAATGAGCGGGTAAATTACAAAGCCCTATCTGACCGCAGCGTGCCGGACAGGACGAAACTACGCGAAGACAATATTGCCTACGGCACTGAGATGCAGAATTATCTGCAACTACCGGAGCGGCATGATAAACGGATATTCGATCTTGCATACAGCATCGCTTCGAAAGAAAAGAATCGATACGACAAAGCTGCCGCTATCGAAAATTATTTGCAAAACAATTTAGGTTATACGCTAGAGCAAAAGGCCGGCGGCGAAGAGCCGCTTGCGGATTTCTTGTTCAACATTAAAAAAGGTCATTGTGAGTATTTCGCCACCGCGATGGCAGTGATGCTGCGAACGCAGGGCATCGCGACGCGGATCGTAAACGGTTTTCACGGCGGTGATTACAATGACGCAGCGGATGTGACGGTCGTCAAACAAAGAAACGCTCATTCGTGGGTTGAAGTATATTTTCCCAAAGAGAATGTCTGGGTGCCGTTCGACCCGACACCTTTTTCTGAGGAGACAGCGGCCGGAACAACTGGGATCGCCGGAAAATTTAACAAATATCTCGAAGCTCTCGAAACATTTTGGATACAGTATTTTGTTGCTTTTGACGATCAAGGACAGCGTTCGCTGGTTAGGACGTTTCGAAATGGGTTTGTCGATTATCAATCAAAACTCTCTTCGTATACTGCCCAAGCTCAGGATAAGCTCACTGAATGGTGGGCTGAAGTTCGCGGTGACAAGGGGACTCAGGCGAGCGTTGCTGCCATAGGATATGCCATTGCGTATATGATGGCGGGCATCATCGGCATTCTGCTGTTAGGCTGGTTGTGCCGAAAGGTAGTAAAATTAAAGGTTTGGCGACGTATGTGGGATAGGCTCTTTGCAAAGCGTCACGCGTCGATCGTCGAATTTTATGAGCGAATGCAGAGCTTGCTTGGCGAAAAAGGTTTGATAAGGCAGCCGCACCAGACACCGCTCGAATTTGCACAGGCGGTCGGGATGCCAGAAGCGGTGAGCATTACAGAGAAATACAACCGAGTGCGGTTCGGCGAAAAGCCGTTGACAGCGGAAGAAGCAAGCGAGATCGAAAATTGGTTGAAAGGTTTGTTTGCCACGAATTACACGAATGTCACAAATCAGAAAGGACAGTAATTTATGGCTAAAGCTCTTATGAAGAAAGTTGGATTTGTCAGTCTCGGATGTCCTAAAAATCTCGTCGATAGCGAGGTGATGATGGGGCAGCTTGCGGAGGCTGGCTACGAAATTACGAATAACGCTGAAGAGGCAGACACCGTCGTCGTCAACACGTGTGGGTTTATCGAATCGGCGAAGCAGGAATCGATCGACGCGATCCTCGAAGCGACACGCTGGAAATCCGGCGGTGCGGCGAGCCGCGTGATAGTCGCCGGTTGTCTGGTCGAACGGTATCGCGACGACCTGATGAAGGAGTTGCCGGAGGTCGATGCATTTATCGGCACGTCGCAGATCGGTGATATTCTGAAAGCGGCGGATGCGGAATTTGACTCGAAAAAACTGACCATCTCGCCCATTGGCAACAAATCAGCAACCTATCTCTACGACGAATACACACCGCGAATGCGTGCGACGGCTTCTCACACAGCCTTTATCAAGATCGCCGAGGGCTGCGACCGGCCTTGTGCATTTTGCTCGATACCGGGAATGCGCGGCTCATTTAGGTCACGGCGTTTTGGTTCGATCGTTGAAGAGGCGAGAATGCTTGCCGACCAAGGCGTCAAAGAACTCGTTCTTATAGCGCAAGATTCGTCACGATACGGCGAGGACCTCGGCGAGGTTGATGCTCTCGCGGCATTGATCCGGGCATTAGGGGAGATCGACGGCGTTGAATGGATACGTCCGATGTATGCGTTTCCTACTCATATCTCCGATGCTTTTCTATCTGCAATTGCCGAAACGCCAAAGGCTGTCAAATATCTCGATATGCCGCTCCAGCACGCTTCGAGAAACGTGCTAAAGCTGATGAAACGCGGCGGCACACGTGAGTCGCTTGAGCGTTTGATCGCACGTGTCCGCGAGGCCGTCCCCGGCATTGCGATCCGCACGACGTTTATCACAGGTTTTCCAGGTGAGACGGACGAGGATTTCGAAGAGTTAATAAAATTTATTCAGAATTGCCGTTTCGATAATCTTGGTGTCTTCACATACTCCGACGAAGAGGGAACCACCGCCTATGATCTGCCAAACAAAGTCGATCCCAAAATTGCCAAACAGCGGCGAAATCGACTGATGAAGGAGCAAGCGAAGATCAGTAAACAGCTCAACAAAGCGAAGATCGGAAAGACATTTCCCGTTATGTTCGAAGGGCTTTCGCAGGAATCAGACCTTTTATTTCAAGGACGTTTCGAGGGCCAGACTCAGGAGATCGATGGCTATATACTCATCAACGACATGCCCGAAGATCTTGACCCGCAGATCGGAGCTATCTACGAAGTTAAGATAACAGAAGCCCATGAATACGACCTTGTTGGAGAGATAGTCAGGGCGGAATTATCAGCGTTATCGGTCTGAAAATGTGTCTTTTTAGTATGGAGATCCTTGGATCGTTCCGTTGTTAACGCTGACAGAATAAAAGCCGGTTGTCGGGCGGTTTCGCAGGTTGAAAGTTGCTCCCTGACCTACCTTCCAGACCTTGAAATTAGAATACGTCAATGGCACTCCCGGATTACAATTCTCAGGCGTATGGTCGGCAAGAACGAAGTAAGCTTGCCCATTGCCGTTACCCATTACGGTCGCCAGCCCCGAGGGATCGACTACAATGCTTGTCGATTCGTTTACGGCAATTCCAAGTGCTGAACTAATTTGGCGATCGCCCAACTGACGGGCAAGCATCGCAAAAAGCCTGCCCATGCGGTCACGTTGAAAAAAATGGGTTTCAGTGACGGCAGATTCCATATCACGCCACTTAAAGAAATCGTAGGTAAAGCTAATTGACGGGTGATAAGGATTTGATAGGGCTTGTGCCGACGTTACGCTTCCCGCGCAGCCATCATAAACGTACTCGCCCTGTATAGCGAGGCCTGCGCTGGTACCTCCAATGGCACCACCTCTTGCATAGACCGATCTTACGGCTCGCTCAATGCTGGTACCCTTGAA
>JBKJRA010000080.1:0-4320 GCA_046594975.1 Pyrinomonadaceae bacterium
TTACTGCTCACCCACTGGGTAATTTCAGCATAAATCAATATACGCGCTTTGAGGTTGGTAAGTCAGAATTTCATATTCGCCAGGTCTTTGACATGGCTGAAATCCCTACATTTCAAGCTTCAAGCCTGATCGATACTGACAAAAATGGAATCCTTTCCGAAGAAGAATTGCGGACATATCTCGACAAGATCACACCGGATTTTATAGCGGGTCTTAGACTTACGCTAAACGACGAGCCCATATTGCTTTCGGTCGCACAAGACAAAATTTGGACAGAAAAAGGAGCCGGAGACCTGCCAATCTTGAAGATAACCTGGGACCTCATGGGAAAGCTGCCGATCACGGCAGGTGTATCAGCCGTCCGTTTTGAAAATCAAAATTATGCAGACCGTCTGGGTTGGAACGAAATTGTTGTCAAACGCGAAACTGGGGTAAGTATTTTTGACAGCACAGCTTACGGCAGCAGCGTAACGGAAGAATTAAAATCATACCCCGAAGAAAGTCTGAATTCGCCGCTTCGAGAGAGAACAGCCGCTTTTTCCTTGACGACCGGCCCTGTTCCGGATGGAGCTGTAGCTCTCACAGATCGCGGTGGACACAACGCGGCCCCGATACAAAAAGATCGACTGGCGGAGTTGATAGCCGTCCCCGAATTGACGCCGGCGATTGCCTTGTTCGGCTTACTGTTAGCTTTCGGATTTGGAGCTGTCCACGCGATGTCTCCGGGCCACGGCAAAACGGTTGTCGGAGCCTACCTTGTCGGATCGCGTGGAACTTTCAAACACGCTGTTTTTCTCGGATTGACCGTAACGGTGACGCATACGCTTGGCGTTTTTGCACTTGGGTTTATCACGCTTTTTGCATCAAATTATATTTTACCCGAACGCCTTATGCCCTTCCTGACCTTCGTTTCGGGACTGCTCGTTTTCTTTATAGGAGCATCTTTATTAAAAGATCGGCTGCTAACCGCTTTCGGATGGAAAAAAGAGGCACATCACCACCATGATGCCGAAGAGGAGGGAGATGGCCACGTTCATACGCACGACGGGACAACACACTCGCACGGAGGCACGACGCATAGCCACTTACCGCCTAAAGACATTTCGTGGAAAAGTCTTTTGGGATTAGGCATATCCGGCGGTTTGCTGCCTTGCCCGTCCGCATTAGTACTTATGTTGTCGGCGATCTCGCTGGGCCGTGTTGGCTACGGGCTCATATTGACGGTTGTTTTCAGTTTTGGTTTAGCTTCGACATTGACTGCTATCGGACTCGTGTTCCTTTACGTTGGCAAAGTGTTTAGCGGCACATCGCTGTCAGAAAACAGGCTGTTTAAGGCTCTTCCTGTGATGAGCGCTTTTGTTATTGCGTCCGTTGGCGCGATAATCTGTTATAGCTCTTTAGGATGATCTTATGCGTGAATTATTAAGTTTATTGGCAGTCACTTCCGCCCCGATGATCCTAGGACTTGGATTCTTTCTCGGACTAAAACACGCAACCGAAGCCGATCATCTGGCGGCTGTTACGACTATCGTCTCTAAGCGCGGCAGCATTTGGAACTCGGCTTTAGTTGGGGGCCTTTGGGGTTTAGGACATACTATTTCTTTATTTGTCGCGGGTGTTTTTGTCCTTTTGCTCAACTTTCAGATCAGTGAGCGGACGGAGCGCATATTGGAATTCTGCGTCGGGCTTATGCTGACAATTTTAGGATTGAACGTAATACGAAAATTGATAAGTGGCGGAAAGCTGCATTTTCACTCACACGAACACGGCGGCCGCGAGCATGTGCATCCTCATATGCATGAAGCGGAACCGGACGAGGCTGGCTCCCACCACGGCCTGTCGCTCAGCCCGCGTGCATTGTTTATCGGTATGGTACACGGGATGGCCGGCAGTGCAGCTTTAATGCTACTTGTGATCCCAACCATCGAGTCTCGTGCGGTCGGGCTAATTTATATTGTGGTATTCGGGCTAGGCTCGATCGGCGGGATGATGTTGATGAGTCTCCTCGTCAGCCTGCCGTTTCGTTTGACCGCGTCCAAATTTGAACGCACCAACCGGTTTATGCAGGTTGCCGCAGGTGTTATCAGTATATCGCTCGGGCTTTGGATCGTTTACGAAAAAGGCTTTAGCGAGGGATTGTTCAGTTAACGGTCGAAAAAATCTTTGCTATACGGGCCTGTCTTTGATACACTTAACACATAGCAAATTGCTGTTATTTACAAGGCGTGAACAATTCACGCGGGGAGAAAATTATATGGGACGTGATTACGAGAGAGAAGAGACGAGCGCAGCAACCAAGCTGACATATTTACTGGTCGGCGGCGGTATCGGAGCGGTTCTTGCACTGCTGTTTGCACCTAAATCCGGCGAAGAGCTTCGTGGTGACATTGCGGACGCAACTCGCAAGGGCATCGAAAAGAGCAAGGAAACTGCGGCTCAGTTGCAGGATAAAGCGGGGGAATATTACGAAGTTTCGAAAGATAAGGCCAACGAACTTTATCAGACGGCTTCGGACAAGGCTACGGAATATGCAGAAAAGGCAAAATCAGCCGCTGCACAGACGGCAAATCCTTTTTCGGCAGCTATCGAGGCCGGTAAAGACGCCTACACCTCCGAAAAACGCAAAAACGAGTCAAAATCAATAACCGAGGGCCGTGCGTCATATCCGGTCGATGATAAAGACAAATAAATAGTTAATGAATACCAGCGAACCTCAATTTTGGATGATGGTATCGTCGATCGTTACGGCGATATGTTTTATCGTGATGGCGATCGCATTACTGTGGATCGCGGTCACGGTTCGCCGCGTCGTCGCGACGGTCAAAAGCGTCGAAGAAAAGGTGGAGCCTTTGATCGTAAAGGTCGATGCTATCAGTGCACAGGGACGCGAGATCTCGGTACATTTTACCGAGATCTCAGCAAATCTGTCGATGACGACCAAATACCTCGCCGAATCGACCGAGATCATCAAGGATGAGATCGGGGAGTTGCGGATGCTCGTCAGCGACACTGCCCATACCGCCAAAGATAAGGTCGAAATGGTCAGCCGTTCGATAGACAGAACGCATGATCAGGTGCTCGATACGACCGAATTTGTTAACCGTAAGATCGTCGTCCCGGCCCGCGAGGTCGCAGCAATAATGGCCGGCGTCAAACGCGGCCTCGAAGTCCTCTTCGCACCCGCTCCAAAACAGATCGACCGTGCTTACGAAGACGAGGAAATGTTCATCGGCTAAACGCTTCAGGTTCCTGTTACTATTAACGAAAAGGCCGTTGGAGATACCAGCGGCCTTTTTCTTTGTTGAAAACCGTAACAAAAAACCGATGCGGTAACGGAAACATCAAATATGTTCGCGACAAAAATACCAAAAGATCCGTGGATGACTAGCCGTCGCTGGATATCCATGACTTAAGAGTACTTAAGTCATTTAAGTGTTCACGGCGTTCACAGTGTTCACGCGTTCACGCTTGAACATGAACATAAAAAAGGCATCGAGATCGGTCTCAATGCCATTTTACTTATTGATACCGAAACTAATTAGTTATCTTTCGGTTTGTCGGTGATTGCCGGAGCGTTGGGGGTGCGGTTTTGTTTACGCTGTTCCCACTGTTGGCGGCGTTCCTGCATGTGCTGCTTCATCTCGGCTTTGCGAGCTTCGAGCTGTGCTTTTTGCTCGGCGGTCAGGATGTTGAGCATTTGCTCGTGAGCGGCTTTTGCCTTTAATTTGCCCCGTTCGCGGAGAAACTTTACACGATCTTTCTGCTCCGGGGTCAATTCAGTTCCGGCTTTGCGTGACTCGCGGATCGCTTTTAATTCGGCTATTGTGGCTGCGTCAGGGCGGTTGCTTTCGCGAAGAGCCTTGAACTGAGCTTTTTGATCTTCCGTAAGATTCAATCCGCGAAACATCTCGCGTCCGCCGCGTTTGCGGTCGTGATCGCCGTGACGACCTTCGCGGCCCTCGCGGCCCTCGAATTTACGATCGCCTCTATCGTGGTTACGCTTGAACGGCCTCTCGGCCTTATCTGGAGCCACCGTAGTAGTAGTCGTCGCTTTATCATCCTGTGCAAAACCGGTGGCCGAAAACACGACCACGCCTGCACCAACCGTTAAAAATGAAATGAATTTACTTTTTAATGACATATTTTACCTCTTGTTAAATTATCAAGCCTCTTGCTCGTTCGTAATCTTTGACGCTCGCCAAACGGAAAAGGTCGAAAAAATCTTTGTATCGGTGTGTAAAGAAATGCAAAGAGTAACGGATAATTGAAAATGGAAAATTAAGATCTGCTTACCGCTCACTTATGCCAACGGGCACTTGC
>JBKJRA010000152.1:0-10754 GCA_046594975.1 Pyrinomonadaceae bacterium
CCCGTACGAACCTAAGTTCACAGGATTTTAAGTCCTGGGCGTCTACCAATTCCGCCACCCCAGCACGATTTAAGAGATTACCACGTCTAAAATATATCCGCAAAAATCCGGAGTGCTTCAGGTGCTCCACCTGCTCCATGCGCTCCAGTGCACCAGGAGCAGAGGAGCGCTCGTTATATGCTATGATTGACCCGAATTGGCAGTGATTTAATTATGGATCAGATCGGTTGGATACTGTGGCTCGTGTTGGGTGTGGCGTTGATCATCGCTGAGATATTTACGCTTGGGTTTGTACTATTTTGGTTCGGGCTCGGAGCACTGGCGGCGGCGGCGGTTGGGTTTATGGGGCTTGGTGCGGGCTGGCAATTTGCTGCATTTGCCGTGGTATCTATCGCTTTGACCGCAATGTCACGGACGATATTTGCTAAATACCTGCCTCACAATGAACGCGAAATGAAGACCGGTATGGATTCGCTGCCGGGTAAGGTTGGTACCGTTATCACTGCAAGCAAGGGTGCGATGCAAGAGGCGGCTGTAAAGGTTTTCGGCTCGACTTGGACGGCCTATCCGCTCGACGGAGAAATAGATCTGATCAAAGGTGAAAAGGTCGAGGTTGTAGAAGTAAAAGGCTCGTCTATATATGTTAGACGAGTAACGAATGAATTGCCCGAGTGGCGAAGTTAAGGAATAGTGAAAAGTGAAAAACTAAAAGTGAAAGTTAGAGCAGGCAAAAAAAGACCTGCTTTTAATTTTTCACTTTTAGTTTTTCGCTATTAACTCAAACGATCTCAGCCGTATCTTCTTCATCGGTGTCCTGATCTGCGGTGTCGTGGATGCCGCCTAGGTCGATGACTTCGAGTTTTACTTCGTCTTCAGTCGCTTCAGGTAGGCCTTCGCCGGTAAATTTTGAGATTATGACCGTTATATTGTCTTCGCCGCCATTGTGGTTGGCGAGCTTGACGAGTTCGGCACAGGCCATTTGCAGGCCGTCCATATTATCAATGACGATCTGCTGCATTTCACCCGCAGTCACTTTATTGGACAATCCATCACTGCAAAGCAAAAATACGTCGCCGCGGCAGGGTGTAATTCGCACCGAGACCGGATAGACCTCATTCTGGGCTCCGAGAGCCTGCAATATCACATTTTTGAGCGTGTGGGTCTCAGCTTCCTCCGGGGATATTTGCTGAGCGTCGATAAGCTGCTGGACGAGCGACTGATCTTTTGTTACCTGATAAATCTTTTCGTTACGGACTAGATATGCACGGCTGTCACCAACCTGAATGACATCGGCAGCACGCGACGTGACACCCATTCCTGTAAACGTCGCTCCCATCCCCTGAAACTGAGGATCGGTGCGGCCCTGATGATGTATTAATTGATTGGCAAAAACTGTCGCGTCGTGCAGACGGCTGATAAGGTGTTGATCTGCGATCTCAGGAGCGAGCGTATCGTCGATCACGTCAGTATCAAGCAGCTTTTCGCTGACTGTCTCGACAGCCATTGTGCTGGCGACCTCGCCGGCGAGGGCTCCGCCCATACCGTCGGAGACAGCCATGACAACGCCCCTATCATCGACCTCAAATTTTTGAGTCTCAATTACAAATTCACCATCCTCCTGATCGCTCGTCCAGACTTTGGCATTGGCGATGTCGAGCAGAAGATAATTGTCCTCGTTGCCCTTTCGGACGCGCCCTACGTGCGAGGTGGCATGTGTCTCAGCAGTAAACATAATTAACCAGTGAAAAGTTTAGCTGTTTGTGCGGGATTTTCAAACGCGCACCTTTGAAGTTTTTATAAACTAAGTGCCTGATCGAGATCCTCGATGATGTCTTCGACGTCTTCGATGCCGACCGAGATCCGCACTAGGCCGTCGGTAATTCCAAGTTTATCACGAGTTTCGGCCGGAACCGATGCGTGCGTCATCGACGCCGGATGCGAAATCAAGCTCTCGACCCCGCCGAGGCTTTCGCCGAGCGTGCAGAGTTTTACGCCCTCGAGCACCTTGCGTGCATTATCGAGCGAACCGGTCTCAAACGAGACCATTCCGCCAAAGCCGCTCTGCTGGCGTTTTGCCAACTCGTGCTGCGGATGCGACGCGAGCCCAGGATAATAGACCTTTTGCACACCGGGATGCTCGGCAAGGAAATTTGCGACGACGCGGCCATTTTTGTCGTGGGCTTCCATTCGCACAGCGAGCGTTTTCGTCCCGCGTAAGACTAAGAATGAGTCCATCGGCGATAATATTGCTCCGATGCCGTTTTGCACAAAGCCGATCCATTCAGCGTCTTTTTCGTCATTAAGTGCCACAAAACCGCCGACGCTATCCGAGTGGCCGTTGAGATATTTCGTGGTCGAATGGACGACGATATCGACGCCGTGCTCAATAGGCCGCTGAAAATACGGCGACATAAATGTGTTATCGCAGATGACTTTTGCTCCGTGAGCGTGAGCGAGATCGGATACGGCCTGGAGGTCGGTGATCGTCATGATCGGGTTTGTCGGCGTTTCGACAAAGACCATTTTTGTGTTTGGTTTGAACGATTTTTCGAGATCAGCAATATTTGCCGTGTCCGCTAGGTCAAACTGGATGCCGTAATCGGTCAGGATACGGTTGAATAGGCGAAACGTGCCGCCGTAGGTATTGTCGCCGAGTATGACGTGATCGCCGCCCTTAACCAGCTTGAGAGCGGTGTCGATCGCGGACATGCCGGATGCGAAGGCAAATCCGTATTTTGCACCTTCGAGAGCGGCGATATTTTTCTCAAGCGCCGAGCGGGTCGGGTTTTGCGTGCGTGCGTATTCGTAGCCGCCGGTAGGCTTGCCGAAAGCCTCTTGTTTGTAGGTCGATGTCTGGTATATCGGAATACTGACCGCACCGGTTGTCGGGTCGGGTTCGTTGCCCGCGTGAATTGCCGTGGTCGAAAAGCCCATAAAATATAGAAAAAATGCTGATATAGAACATAAACATTTTATATCTTTTGCAATGAATAGGCTAACAAAAGGGTTATTTTTTGGCTCATAGAGTAAGATGGGTCTATTCTCACCACCCAATTCCTGGAAAACTCATTCTGTGATATTCCATTTGAATTGCCTTATGTATTGACGGCGATATGAGTTAGAATTAGAAAGTTTATTTAATATAAGAATGAAATCACGATCTTTTGCTTTGCTTGATCTGACAAAAATATATGGCTGAAAATGATCCGGGCGAAGCCCTTTCACCATCGGAACGGCGAGGCTCCGACCGTAAAAAACTGATAATCGATGTGCGGTTTGAGGGCGGCGACGGCACCGGCATCGCAAACACGCGCGACATCGGATCGGGTGGATTGTATATGACGACGACGGCGATCCTTGACCAAGGCACGCCGATCTTGATGACATTGAGCGTCGGCTCAAGAACATTGAATCTGCACGGAACTGTCGTTTATTCCGATCCAGGACACGGAGTCGGCGTGCGTTTCAAAGATCTAGACGCCTCGGACGAGACATTTCTGCACAGTGAACTCGAATTAACATAAATTATGTTCGATCAATTTACACTAGGCATCGAAGAAGAATTTCAGATCGTCGATCCGGAAACCCGCGAGCTAAAATCGCACGTCTCTGAGATCCTCGAAGAAGGCAAACTGCTCCTCGGCGAAAAGATCAAGCCTGAGATGATCCAGTCGATGATCGAGGTTGGGACGGGCGTATGCGCCAATATACAAGAGGCCCGCGAAGATCTAACCAAACTGCGCTGTATAATTTCCAGCCTGGCGCGGAAAAAGAATATGGCGATCGTGGCGGCGTCGACACATCCATTTTCGAAATGGTCCGAGCAAGAAATTTACGATGGCGACCGGTATAAATTGCTGGTTGACGAATTGCAGATGGTCGCGCGCAGCTTGCTTATCTTCGGGCTGCACGTGCATGTCGGCATACCCGATCTTGAGAAACGTATCCAGGTAATGAACGCTGCGAGATATTTTCTGCCGCACATTCTCGCTTTGACAACGTCGTCGCCGTTCTGGCTCGGTTTCAATACCGGCCTAAAATCATACCGCAGCGAGGTTTTCAAGAAATTTCCGCGTACCGAGATCCCCGACACCTTCGAATCGTATCAGCAATTTCAAGCCTACGTTGACCTGCTGGTAAAGATGAATTGTATGCAAAACGGGTCGAAGATATGGTGGGACGTGCGGCCGCATCACTTGTTCCCGACGCTCGAATTTCGTATTTGCGACATCCCGACGCGGGTTGACGATACGATCGCGATCGCGGCCCTGTTTCAGGCGATCGTCGCTAAATTGATGGTTCTGAACGAAGGCAATATCGGATTTCGCATTTATCATCGCCGCCTGATCCTCGAAAATAAATGGCGGGCGATCCGTTACGGACTCGACGGCATGATGCTCGATCTCGGCAAGCAAAAAGAGGTTCCGGCTAGAGACCTGATCCGCGAGCTGCTCGAATTTGTCGATGACGTAGTCGATCCGCTCGATTCGCGCAAAGAGATCGAGCATATCCATACTATCCTGGAACGCGGTACATCGGCGGACGAACAGCTTCGTGTGTACGAAGCAACGGGCGGCGATTTTAACGCAGTCGTTGACATGCTGATGATAAACACGCTTGAAAACGTGCCGGAAAATTGCTTTGAATAATGCCTTGTAACGCCGTCGAATTAGCCAAAGTCCCCATTTTCGAACTGCTCGACGAGACCGAGCTGCGAGAGCTTGCAGATGTGATCGAATCGCAGACGGTTGCTGCGGGCGATGTTATTTTTCACGCGGGAGACATGGGCGACTGTCTCTATATCGTCAGGTCGGGCGAGGTCGAGCTTTATGTCAAAGATACGACCGGGCAAAAGATCGTTCTCACGACCGTTGAGAAGAACGAATTGTTTGGCGAACTGTCAATGCTCGATTCGCGTCCGCGTTCGGCAACATCGGTTGCATTGATCGATAGCGAACTCCTGCTGCTCGACCGCGACGATCTGCTATTGCTGTTCAAAAAACAACCCGATGCCGCATTGAATATGCTGGCCGCCATGAGCGGTATGCTGCGAAAAGTTGACCGACTGCTCCAGACCCGCGTTTCGCGAAATGTGAATGAGGAGATGGACGAAAAGCTGCCTGCATTGCAGCGCATCGCCGACTGGATAGCGTGGTTTAGCGGCAGTATGCACTTTTTGATACTGAATGGGCTTTGGTTTGGCATCTGGATCGGTGCCAACACGATCCCGCCGGTTGAGAAACAATTTGACCCGTTCCCATTTGGACTGCTGACGATGATCGTCTCGCTCGAAGCTATCTTTCTATCGTGTTTTGTCCTGATCTCGCAAAACCGCCAGGCGGCGAAAGACAAGATCCGTGCCGATATCGAATATGATGTCAATATCAAAGCCGAACTCGAGGTCCAGCATCTACACGAAAAGGTCGATCACATCCACGAGCAGATGACGACGAAGTTTATGGAGTTTGAAAAGCTATTGAAAGCAGCGGCAGACCGGAAAGAATAGCTATCAATTTTGGTCATGTTCTAACGCTAAGAGTAGAAAATTCTCGAACAAAATGCGTCCGTCGCGTGACTCGTTAGGGTGTTCCCAGCGGGTCGGATTTTTTGACCAGTCTTCGAATGATTTTTCGAGGTGAAACTGAACGCAGTAGATGAGCTGGTCGCCATTATTTTTGACCATTGCCTGATTTTTGCAGAGGTAAGAGGTTGCGAGTAGCTTGAACCCGTCAGGCACGCCCACAACCTGAACGCCGTGGTTTTGCCACACGCGTAGGATGTCATCATCCTTAGTATATTCCTGCCAAATGCCTGACTTTTGATCGTCATTACCCTCAAATATCGGGTCCGATTTATCGACGATCTTCACAAAGCGATACTGATATTCGACCATGCGGCCGTCGCGTTTTGCAGCGAGCTCCAGGTCGTCGAGCGTCTTGAGCTTTGAGCCGAAGGCTATCGCCACCAATTGATGTGCTCCGCAGATGGCGAGAACAGGGATCTTAGTCTCGTGGATAAACTTGGTAAAGCTCGCGATGTGCTCCGGATTGTAATAGTCAAAATCGGCAAACGTGCCGCTCATTACGATAGCATCGGGACGAAACTTTTCGGCGGCATCTGCTATCTCGGAGAGATGTACCGTCATCGTTTTGGGATTTTTGACGAGCCGGATGACATTTTTGGCGATGTTATTACACGCCATGCCGGACACTTTTCGCTCAAACGCGAGCTTGGCTTCGGTCGTGTCGTTCCAGTCTTTGCGGGCGAGGTCAGAGAGGTCCGTGTCGTAACGCAACAGGTCGTTGACGATCAAAACCTTAGCGTAGTCGATCTTTTGCTCGATCGGCTCGTAACGGCAATAAGTGCTTTTGTTATAAGGAAAAGGAAGTTGTTCTGGTTCGGTTACCTTTGCCACAGCGTCATGCATAGATGTCTTAACTCGGTGTTACGTTTTGCCCAAAGAGGCCAATTATTCGATTATATCATCTATTAACGCACCGTAAAGGCTGACGAACGCACCACACTGGAAAACGGCTTCGTTGCGTTGGTCGAGACGATTGAGATTGCAGAGTATCTCTTCGTCTGTGTCATCCTTTTTCTCACAGATGAGGCACATCTTGGGCAGTGGAACCGTCGTGGGGTCGAGTTCGTTGCCATCGTCGTCGTAATACGGCATAACTACTCCGATTTTCGTTGTTTTGTGTCGCGGTCAAATAGCGGCATTGCATCGCCGGGGCCGATCTCAGTTATCTCTGCACGTAGAGCTTTTACAACAGCTCTGTTGATCGACGGATCGTCTTTTGCGGCGGCTTCGATCAGGATGAGAGATCGCTGCCACGATGTTTCGAGTTCGTCCGCGATGCCGGAGATCTGCGATATGTCGTAAGGCAGGGCAAAATCGGAGCATCCGAGCCGTGCAAATACGCGCAAGTATCTTGCGGTAGCGAGATCAGGGCAGGCAAAACGCTTTTTGCCGACCTTGAGTTCGATGCCTAGGAGGGTGTATTGGATGTCGGCGCGGTTTTCGCGGGAGGCGATGTCGAGGTGATACGCACGTGTTCGCTGCGACCGGACCTTTTCTTTATAGATCGTGGGTAGCCATTTCCGGCCAAGCGAAGCTTTAATTTCGGCAGCGATAACTATCGGGTGGGCCATCGGCTATTTTTCAGCCTTGGCGATGCCGGACGGTGATTGGGCAAATTTGTCTATCACGCTGTCGGCAAAGATGCCAAAATAGAAAACGCCGATGACAGTGATTATCAGTGCCGCAGCGATGCCCGTCGTGATCTTGGGAGCGATCCATTCGCTGACGCGTTCCTTAAAAAACATCACGACGATCAGACGCAGATAATAATAGGCCGAGATCGCCGAACCGATTACGGCGACGATTACAAGTCCGGTAACAAGCGGATTTGCCGCCTCGAGTGCGGGACGGAAAACGAGTATCTTACCCATAAATCCGGCCGTCAGCGGCAAGCCTAATAGCGAGAGCATAAATAGTGACAGGGAAAATGAAAGCACGGGCGACTTAAATCCGATGCCGTTGTAGTCTTCGAAATCGCAACGGCGGTCATTTTTCTGTGCGAGCAGGGTTACGATGGCGAACGCTCCGAGATTGGTCACGGCGTAGGTCAGCATGTAGAATGCGACCGATGCGATGGCGGCGTCGCGTGCGGCGTCCGTTTTCGCCATGCCCGCTCCGATAAAGCCGACGAGTGCATAGCCCGCGTGAGCGATCGACGAATAGGCGAGCATCCGTTTGACGTTTGTCTGCATGATCGCGGCGACATTGCCGACTAGGATCGTGGCTATCGCCATGACAGCAAGTGCGGTGGTCCACGTCAGATGCAGATATTCAGACGACTGAACGCCGGCGACGAGTGGTAAGCCAAGAACAAAAATTCGTATGAACGACGCGAACGCAGCGGCCTTTGGCCCGGCTGCCATGAACCCCGTGACAGGCGTCGGAGCGCCTTCGTAAACGTCCGGAGCCCAGACGTGAAACGGTGCCATCGCGATCTTAAATCCAAACCCGACGATCATCATCGCACCGCCGACGAGCATCAGGGCGGGAAAGTTTGGGTCGGCGACCTTTGCCGCGATCTCGGTCAGATTTGTCGAGCCGGTCGCACCGTAGATCAGTGCCATACCGTAAAGCAAAAATGCCGAAGCAAATGAGCCGAGGATGAAATATTTCATCGCAGATTCGTTCGATTTTAGATCAGATTTTCGCAAACCTGCCATTACGTAAGTCGCAATAGAAAGCGTTTCGAGGCCGAGGAATATGACAACGAGGTCATTGCCCGCCGACATCATCATCATGCCAAATGTCGCAAATAGCAGTAGGGCATGATATTCGCCAGCCGGAACATTTTCCCGCTCGACCCAGACGGTCGAGATAAGCACGGTCATCGCCGAAACAAACAGAAACACGAACGAAAAACTAAGCCGCAGATTGTCAGTAGCGATCATACCGTTCCACGATGAGGCCGGCTGGTCGCCGCCCCACATTGTCGCTAGAACAATGCCCGATATCACGAGTCCCGCAATGGCGACCACGCCGGACACGGTTCGCTGTTTCGGGAAATAGCTGTCGTAAACCATCACGATAACGCCCGCGAGAGCGACGATCGTCTCGGGGAGAATGATCGCGATATTCGCGTTAGGCGTTACTAGATCTGTTAAGAAAAACGTGTTCATTATCTGTGTTCGTCCGTTTTTGTTTGCGGTGCCAATTCTGTTTTTTCGATCGTGCCGCCAGCCTGATGCATTACTCGTTCCTGTATCGCCTTGATCGTTTCAACTGATCGTGCGAGGAAAGGTTTTGGAAACACGCCCATATAGACCATCAGGATAATAAGCGGAACCATCAGTCCGATCTCACGCCAGCTTAGGTCAGTTAGTGTCTTATTCTTTTCGTTAGTCACCTTGCCAAAAAATACTCGTTGGACCATCCAGAGTAAGTAAACAGCGGCGAATATAACGCCTGTTCCGGCGAGCATCGTGGCGATGTAATTCCAGTTAACGCTCGATGTCACGCCCAGAGCGTGCGACTGCGACATACCGATCATGATCAGGAATTCGCCGACAAAACCATTGAGCAGCGGCAGTCCGATCGACGCCATTGTCGTTATGACAAAGACGGTTGTGTAAATCGGCATCACGTTAGCGAGTCCGCCAAATTGCGTGATCTCACGCGTGTGACGGCGTTCGTAAATAAATCCGACAAGCAGAAACAGGGCTCCGGTCGTGACGCCGTGGCTGAGCATTGTATAGAGTGCTCCCTGCATTCCCATCTCGGTAAACGAGAACATTCCCAGTATCACAAATCCCATGTGGGCGACCGACGAATACGCGACTAGGCGTTTGATGTCGGGCTGAACCATTGCGACGAGTGCTCCGTAAATGATGCCGATGATCGCGAGCGTGATAAACAGCCACGCCCATTCGCGGCTTTGGTCGGGAAAGAGCGAGAAATTAAACCGCATCAGACCGTAGGTTCCCATCTTCAAAAGCACGGCGGCAAGGATGACGGAGCCTGCAGTCGGAGCCTCAGTATGAGCGTCGGGCAGCCAAGTGTGCAGAGGGAAAATCGGGACCTTGATCGCAAACGCCAGAGCAAACGCCATAAAGAGCAGCGTGCCGGCTTGCGGCGGAATAGTCATTTGCCCGGTCTTGAGCGCCGTCAATAAAGAGACAAAATCGAACGATCCGCCAAGGCCGGTCTGATCCGCGTACATATAAAACAGAGCGATGATCGCGACCAGCATCAGCAAGCTGCCGAGTGCCGTAAAGATAAAGAATTTGACTGCCGCGTAGATACGATTATCACCGCCCCAGATGCCGATGAGGAAGAACATCGGAACTAAAGAGGCCTCAAAAAATAGGTAGAAAACGAGCAAGTCTAGTGAGACGAAAACGCCTATCATCGCCGATTCGAGCAGCAGCAGAAAGACGAAAAAAGCCGTCCGTTTTTTCTCGACCGCGTTCCAGGTCGAGATCACCGCTATAGGCATTATGAACGTCGTCAGAATGACCAGCCAAAAGCTCAGTCCATCGACGCCGACGTGATAATTAGTGCCTATTGTCCTAATCCACGGCACGTTTTTTTCAAAGAAAAAGCCGCTTGCGCCGGTCACGGCCGAGCTTGAAAACAACGCGAGAGAGACGAGAAAATTGAGCACGGTGAAACCGAGCGTGACCCATTTTAACTGATCTTCCTGCTTCGAGAACATCGAGTAGCCGAGCGTCAGCACAGCTCCTACGACAGGCAGCAGGATCAAAATGGTAATAAGATTTTCGTTTATGAGATCCATTTATCCAACCAGTTTCAAACCGTAATAAATAAAATATCCGAGCACGGCTAAGGCTCCGAGCAGGATGATCGCGGCGTACGTGCGGACAAAACCGACCTGCAGTCCGCGGACGAGATTACCGACTTCCATCACAAAATGCCCGATGCCGTTTACGATACCGTCAACAAAGCCGACATCAAATCCTTTCCACAGGCCTTCGCGTGAAAGCCGTGTGAGCCGATCGACGATGTAGCCATTATAAAGCTCGTCGATACGCCATTTTTGTTCGAGTATCTTTGGCATTTTCCGCAGAGGACTGCTACCGAATGTGACCCAGCCGATACCGATGCCAAACAGAGCGAGAAGCACCGAAAGCACCGCAAGTGAGCGTTCGGTGGACATCTCTGCGGGGTTGTGCTCTGCGGCGTGTTCTTCAGACTTTATAGGGATTTCTTTCCT
>JBKJRA010000157.1:0-5279 GCA_046594975.1 Pyrinomonadaceae bacterium
GCTCGCCATTTGACGAATCACTGAATGGCCTCGCGGAAATGCACACGCGAAACTTTATCGGGCAAAAGATCGGCGCCTACGAGATCGAGCGTGAGATAGGTTTCGGCGGCATGGGCACGGTTTTTCTCGCAACACGGGAGATCGGTGAGCTGCGGCAGAAAGTGGCGATCAAGATCGTCCATCAGGGAGCACATTCGAAAGAGATCGTCCGCCGGTTTTTGATCGAGCGCAAAATTCTCGCCGGGCTCGAACACGCAAGCATCGCACGTCTGATCGACGCCGGAGAAACTGCTGACGGGCTGCCGTTTCTCGTGATGGAATACATCGACGGTAAGCCGCTCGATGAATATTGCCGTGCGGGAAATCTCTCGATCGAAAATTGTTTGCACCTTTTTCGCAAGGTTTGCTCGGCGGTTGCCTATGCTCACCGGCGGCTCGTCATTCACCGCGATCTCAAGCCGTCAAACATTCTGGTAACCGCAGACGGCGAGCCGAAATTGCTCGATTTTGGCATAGCCAAGCTGCTAACACCGATAGAGGCGGATACGCCGCAGACGGCTACCTTGATGAATCTGCTGACGCCCGCTTATGCCGCTCCGGAGCAGATTCGCGGTGACACCGTAACGACAGCAACCGATGTTTATAGTTTGGGTGTCATTCTTTACGAATTGCTGGCGGGCGTTCGTCCGTTTTCATTCGGCAATAAAAATTATCAAGAGGTCGTCCGGGGCATCTGCGAAACCGAGCCGCCCAAGCCGAGCGAGGCTCAAACGCTGGAAAACAAGCCGTTAACTGACGAAAACAAAAATGTCCTAACCGAAAAAGAACTAACCGGACGCTTTAAAACTAACAATCTTAAGAGTTTACGTGGTGACCTTGATAACATTATCTTAAAGGCCCTGCGTAAGGACCCGGAGCGGCGGTATCAAGTCGTCGAGCAATTTAGCGACGACATCGACCGATATCTACGCGGTCTGCCCGTCTCGGCGCGCCCCGATACATTTACTTACCGGGCGAGTAAGTTTTTTAAACGTAACCGGATCGCGGCTATCACCGGCTCTCTGCTTGTGCTGGCAATGATCGGCGGCATTGTCGGGACAACGTGGCAGGCGATCAAGGCGGAGCGGCAGCGAAAGATCGCCGAGCAGCGATTTGCTCAGGTGCGCGAGATCGCTAACAATGTCGTTTTCAAATATCACGACGCAATCGCCAATCTACAAGGCTCTACCGAGGTCCGTCAGATGCTCGTGCAGGACGCGACCAAGTATCTCGATGGGCTTTCGCAGGACGCCGGTACGGACGAAGATCTGCAAAACGAAACGGCCCTCGCCTACGCAAAGCTTGCGGATGTGCAGGGAAAGCCATTTACTGCCAACATCGGCGATACCGCCGGAGCATTAGAAAATTACCGCAAATCCATAACTCTACTTGAGGGGCTGACCGGTTCAAAAAACGCCGCCAGTGTGTCGCGTGCGGAAATAGAATTGATCGCAACATACCACAGCTACAGCGCTCTAAATTCGCGGACCGCCAATATCGACGAGGCTGTATCGTCTCAGAAAAAGGCACTCGCACTGGCTCAAAAACAACGCGACGCCGATCCGCAGAATTTAAAAAAACGCGGAGATCATGCCCGCTCTGTTTTGTGGTTAGGCGATGCCTATCTCGAAAATGGGAGGTTCAGCGACGCGTTGATCTATTACCACCAGGCTCTTACTCTAGCCGAAGAGATCTATCTGGCAGCACCGGACGATAAGGGCTCGCTGACGATATTGGCAATTTCGCACGACCGCATCGGCCGCTCGATGATGGACCATGAAAAAGAATTCGCGCAAATTTCCACTCCCCCAAAAACGCCAGCCGAAGTGTATCGCGAAAGTTATACTCATCTGGAAAAGACTCTCGAACTGTTAAAAAAGGTTGCGAACGAAAATCCGGGCGACCAGAAGTATCAGCGTAACCTGACTATCGGCCGATCGAATTTCGGACAGGCTCTGCGTAATATCGGCGAACTTGATCGCTCATTGGAAATATTGAAAGCGGTCGAAAGCTTAACGGAAAGCCAGCTCAAATCTGACGCGGGCAACCGCGATCTGGCGGCAAACCACGCCGAAGATCTGCACCAGCTAGCGCTAACTTTGTACGCCAAAAAAGAGAGCGCGACAGCTATCAAAAATATGCGATCTGCACTCGCTATCATCGACCCACTAGTCACCGCCGACGCCAATAATGCGGAATTTCGTAAAACGCAGTCTATAATGAACGGTGATTACCGAAACATATTGTCCAGAAAAGCAATTATCAGCGGTACAGTGAAGTGACGATAGCGGTTCAATATTTGAGTTGGCCGGCTAACAACTGTAAGCTTTAACAAATCGGGAAAGACAACCAGCGTTTAAAACGCAAACATAAGGAGAAAATGAGAATGCTTAGATCATCATTGATAAGTTGTTGTATGTTTTTGGCAGTCGCGGCCGCAAATGCGCAGGTCACCAGAGTTCCCGCGAAACAGGGTGACATACAGAAAATGGTCGCTATTAGACCGCTTTCGAGGTCTGTCGTTCTACCTGATGCCGAAAAGATAAAATTGATCAAAACCGCACTTAAAGGAAAAGTGTCAGAAAGCAAAACTTATTCGCTCACACTGCCCATTAAGTTAGACACCCGCAATTCTTACATCGATGGCAAGGCAAACATGCATTTTGATTGGGCAGCGGAGGTTTCATCGGCAGACAATTTTACGGATTTCGATAAGGATGGCAAAGTAGATCCTCGAATACGCGTGTTTTATAACGCTCCGACGCCGGGTTATTACGTTTTCGATTTCACAATAGAAAATAAATATTCTGCCAGCGGGACACCGATACTATTCCAAAATCTTTTTGTTGATTCGCAGTCAAAACCAATGGAACAAGGCGTGCAACACCAGCTTTTTATTACTGACATCAAAAATGCTGGCTGGAATTTGATAATGCTTGAAAGCAAGACCGGAATCTGGAAATTTTATTCGCTGGAAATTTCACAATTTAAGTAGAAAGAGTAATGAATTATCGTGAGCATATCGTAGCAATAGTTGCAGTTAGCCTAACTGTCAACGAGACCGAGGGCCAAATTAAGGAGAAATCAAACAATGGCGACAAGCGCAGAATGGCATGAAGATTACGACAAAATGAGCGAAGCGTCGCGAAACTTTTCGAGGGCGATCAAATCCGTCCAAGAGGAGCTCGAGGCGGTCGATTGGTACAATCAGCGTGCCGAGCAGACGACCGACCTGCAGCTCAAGAAAATACTCGAACACAACCGCGACGAAGAGATCGAACACGCCGTGATGGCTCTCGAATGGCTCCGCCGCTGCACGCCAAAGGTCGATGAGCATATGAAAACGTATCTCTTTACCGAAGGCGATATTTTAGAGATCGAGAAAGAAGCGAAGTAATCTCGAATCATTTAACGCACGTTATAAATTTATCAACGTAATTGGTTATTTCGGCTCTTTATAAACGGCACCGTTTTTCATTACGAAGACAGTGCTTTCCATTTTTTTGATGTCTTTTAGCGGGTCACCCTGAACGGCGACGATGTCGGCGGTTTTTCCGGGTTCGAGCGAGCCGATGGTTTTATCGAGACCGAGCAGTTTGGCACCGCTGAGCGTTCCGGCGACGATCGAGTCCATCGGACGCATGCCGCCCCATTCGACCATTAAGGTAAATTCGTGAGCGTTGGTGCCGTGCGGAATGACGCCCGCGTCTGTGCCGAGTGCGATCTGGACGTGATTGGCGATAGCGATCTTGATGCCGTTTCGCATCGCGGCTGCGGCTGCGAGCGCCTTTTGCCCGCGAAGTCCGGTCCGCACTCCGGTTTTCGCCATACGCTCGACGCCCTCGCCAGCCATCAGCGTCGGGACGAGAAACGTGCCTTTAGCCGCCATCATCTTGGCTCCCTCTTCGTCAAGAAAAGAGCCGTGCTCGATGGACGCTACGCCTGCGCGGACGGCGAGCTTGATGCCCTCGGTGCCGTGAGCGTGGGCGGCGACTTTGCGTTCGAGCTTGTTTGCCTCGTCAACGACGGCTTTCATTTCTTCGTAGGTATATTGTGTAGCTCCGACCGCATCGCCTTCGGACAGGACGCCGCCCGTCGCACAGATCTTGATCAGGTCAGCACCGTATTTTATCTGATAGCGAACCGCTTTTCGCACCTCGTCAACACCGTCAGCGACGCCCGTTTTGTAATCATTATCAGCAAGCCCCGGCTTGTAGCCGTTCTCGTCGCAATGCCCGCCGGTGATGCCGAACGAGTGTCCTGCGGTCAGGATACGCGGGCCCGGGATCCAACCGTCGTTGATGGCTTTGCGGATCGCCATGTCGTCAAAATTTGGGGCTCCAACGTTTCGGATGGTCGTAAATCCGGCCATCAAGGTCTTTTTCGCATTCTCAACGGCGAGAATCGCAGTGAACGATTGATAGTCGCGGACATCAGAGTTATTTTGCTCAGGGTCGCCGAGGACGCGCCCGACGATGTGGGTATGTGCGTCAATAAATCCGGGCATTATGGTCGCGTCACCGAGGTCGATGACCTTAGCTCCGGCAGGCACAGCGATGTTTGCACCCACGGCGACGATCTTGTCATCGGTCACGACGACCATCCCGTTTTTGATCGGGTCGCCGCCGCGTCCGTCGATTATCTGAGCCGCACGGATGACGACCGTGCCTTTTCCCTTTTGCTCGCCGGGTGCCCCGTTTTGACCGAGCAAATTCCCGCACAGCAACACAGCCGAAAATACAACAAAAGCCAAAACTTTGACGTTACGCATTACAATTCTCCTCAAGATAAAGACAGATGTTTGAACTTTGCTGATTATAGATTTTCGCGACGAAAGCGACAAACCGCCGCGCGCTAGTACAATTACGCGGCGAATCGTGGCAAAATTCAATTACTCAAATGATAGACCTACGCAGCGATACTGTTACGAAACCGTCCGATAAAATGCGGGCCGCGATGGCGGCGGCAGTGGTCGGCGACGATGTTTTTGGCGACGACCCGACGGTCAACCGTCTACAGGAACGTGCCTGTGAGGTGTTTGAAAAAGAAGCCGCCCTGTGGGTGCCGACCGGATGCATGGGCAACGAGATCGCCGTCAAGGTGCATACAAAACCGGGGCAGGAGATCGTCACCGAGGAACGCGGGCACATATTGAATTACGAGCTTGGGGCAGCGGCGGTCATCTCGGGCGTGACGATCCGTGCGGTCAAAAGTGCGGACGGCACGGGGCATCTGACGTG
>JBKJRA010000243.1:0-3966 GCA_046594975.1 Pyrinomonadaceae bacterium
CTCGTTTTTTGTGGCTATATTTTTCTCCAAATTCTCGGATTATCAAGCAAAATGCTGAATTATGTCTAAGCTGTCTAAACGGTAAAAAATACTTTGAAAAGCAGTTATTTACTGAAAAACATTGAATATTTTTATGTCTCAGGTTTTATATCGATTGGAACGAATTTTGCGTTAGAAAAAGTTTGGCTAGGTATGCCTTGAATTATGAAAGGGAAAGTGCTGACAAGTTGGAGCCTGATATGGCTTTTAGCTTCCGTCCTGTTTGTCGCAGGCGGAGCACTAAACTTGTCTCAACGCACTTTTCAAAAGCTGCCGCCGACCGATGGCATTGGCTGGGAACTCCGCAGCGACGGAGTTTATGCCGCAAAGGTAACGTCCGGAATGGCAGGCTCGCGTGCCGGCATTTCGATGGGCGACAAATTGATCGGCATCGGCTTTGACTCCGAGAAAACCGAAGAGGTCACCTCGTCCGCCGATGTCCAGATGTATCTCGAGGCGGCAGGCGTTGACGGCAATCTGACTTACTTTTATCAAAAACCCTCTTACGCCTCAACGGATAATTTCTATTTTGCTGATCTTCACCACATCGATGCCGTGCCGCGTTGGACACCGTCGATTATATTTTTGTCGATCGTCGGTATTATCTGGCTAAGCGTAGGGATCTTCGTGCTGTTTAAGCAAGGTAGCCGGTCACCATTTGTGCTGCATTTTGCGATGGTCTGCCTGGCGGCATTTGTTTTTCATATCTACAAGTCGCTGGGAACAGGCGAGGATTTTGACCTCGCTGTCGATCTAATAGACGGTATTGCTTTCACATTTTTCGTGCCGTTGTTTCTGCATTTCTGTATCAGATATCCAGTCCGAAGCGACGTTTTTGACGAAAACCGCTGGAAAACCTACATACTCTACGTTCCTGCAGGGCTGATTTCAATTTGGCAGATATTTATTGCTCTCGTTCCGACGCTGTTTTTTAAGACCGGCATTGCCGAATCGGTCGCACGGCTCGATGACCGTTTTAATCTAACCGGCACCACTTACCGGCTAGCGTTTTACCATTTTGTGCTCGGCGTATCGGCCGGAGCATGTCTGCTCGTATGGCGATTCTTTAAGAATCATCAACCCGTCGTAAGGCAGCGCCTGAAATGGGCGATGTGGGGAACGATCGCTGCGATAGTTCCGGTCGTATTGATGCAGCTCGTTGAGCGAATCGGCATACAAATACCTAATGACAATTTCAGCACAGCGATAACGACATTGCCGCTGGCATTGATACCGCTAAGTTTCGGCCATTCCGTCGTCAGATACCGTTTGATGGATGTCGATGTGGTCGTCCGCCGTGCGTTGGTTTATGCGTTGACGACTGCGGCGATCGCGATGATGATCGGTGCCGTCGCTCTCGGACTAGTTTTTCTCGCGGTCGGGAATAATCTCTCGACGACCGAGATCACGCTTCGTGCCCTGATCGCGATAGTCGCGATGGGAGCGATCGTTTTGCTCAGCGAACCGCTAAAAAAATATCTGCAGGAACGTGCCGACCGTTTCTTTTACGGGACGCGCTATGATCTGCGCCAAGGTCTGCTCGATTTTGGCAAAACGCTGTCAGCAACGACAGCTCTCGACCCATTACTTGACGGCCTGATCGAAAGGTTAAAGCAGGTATTGGACGTGCAAAAGGTAGCTGTCTTTATCGAAGACGAGAGTACGAAGGTACATTATCGCCTGGCTAAATCAGTCGGCCTGGATGAGAAATACAAGATCCCCGCGGATTTCCGCACGATGATCCGTCAAAAATCAGCGGGCAAGGGCGTGGTTCGTGCAGACGAATTAGACCTGCCCGATATCGACACAACCCATGCCGGTCAAAATGGCAATGGCAACGGAAAGCCGCTTGTTAGGCAAGAACTGCACTACTTTGTGCCGTGCGTCGCAGGCGGAAAAATGGTCGCGGTTATCGGGCTCGGACGCGCAACTGACGGTTCGCTTTTGTCTTCCGAAGATCTTGAGATACTTCGAACTGTTTCGGGCTACATTGCCGTCGCCATCGAAAACAGCCGTCTTTACACTCAGCAAAAACAGTACACCGAAGAGCTTGCCCTGCTCAAAGAATTTAATGAATCCATAGTCGAGTCGGTCAACGTCGGACTGCTCGCCGTTGACGAAACCGGTCGCATTACCCGCAGTAATTCGCCGTTCGAGGAGATGATGGGCTTTAAACGCGAACAGGCCGTGGGTCAATTGGTCGAGGATGTTTTTGATGCAAGCTTCGCCTTGAATTTAGATAACATACTCGGTAAAACACGCTGGCACCTGACCGAGGTGCGAAATGCTTACAAGCTCCACACCTACGATAAATTAGGACGTTCATTGATATTAAATGTCGCCGTCGCCCCTCTGCGGTCAGTCTCAAATCAGCAGACGGGTGCGATCATCGTGCTTGAAAATGTAACGTCTCGCGTCAAACTCGAGGAAACAGTCCAGCAAAGCGAAAAACTGTCGAGCATCGGCCTGCTTGCCGCCGGTGTCGCCCACGAGGTCAATACACCTTTGACGGGTGTTTCGAGCTACACGCAAATGCTTTTGGGAATGATCCCGGACACCGATCCGAAACACGCTCTTCTGCAAAAGATGCAGCGGCAGACCGATCGTGCGTCAAACATCGTCGGCAATCTGCTCAATTTTTCACGCACCGGCAGCGCCGAAGATTTTGTCGAGATCGACATCAACAAGCTGCTCAACGACACGCTCCAACTGCTCGAACCGCAGCTGCGAAAATCGAATATTGAGATCATCAAGCAATACGCTGAAATACCGCCGACAATACTGGGCAGCGGCGGCAAACTCCAACAGGTGTTTACAAATCTGATACTCAATGCCCGCGACGCCATGTTTAGCGGCGGTACGATCACGTTAAAGACGTCCCTCGATCCTGTCTTAGGTGCTGTTGTTGAGGTCGCAGATACCGGCGAAGGAATACCGGCGGAAAATCTATCGAAAGTCTTTGATCCTTTCTTTACTACTAAAGAGGTAGGCAGCGGAACAGGTCTCGGCCTCGCCGTGTCATACGGCATTATTCAGGAGCATTCGGGAACCGTTGACGTACAGAGCCATCTGGGCGAAGGCACGACGTTTAGACTCGTATTTCCCGTGATGCAAAAGAACGGGCGAAAACTCGCCGTCAGCTAAGTACTAATTCCACCGCTCGACTACATTTGCTTTTCGCAAATTCCTAGCAAAATAGATCGAAACTAAAAACGCTACGAACATTATCCCTGCTGCCGTCCAAAACGTACGGTAGAGTGTAAAATCGTCGATCGCATTTATCGCGTTGTTGAGCAGCAAACCGCCAATGAGCGGGCCGACCGCCCGTGCCAGACTTGCGCCGGACTGCATAATGCCCATCGTGCGGCCTTGATCGTGTTCGTCAGCGGTTTTTGAGGCAAGGCTTGTCAGAGCCGGAGACGCTACAGAATTTCCAAACGACAAAACTGCCGTGCCTGCGAGCAATGCGAGCAAGCCTCCATATTGCGGACTCACGATCGGCACTGCGAGCAAACTCGCTCCCATCATCAGGCAACCAACGACGACCAGTTTCGCCTCACCAAATTTCTTAACAAGCGGCCCGAAAAGGCCGCCCTGAACGATCACCGCGATAACTCCGACAAATGCAAAGAGATAACCGTTCTGCTCAGGCGAATACTTAAAACGATATGTCGTATAGAGCACATATGCATAAGTCATGATCGAAAACGCGATGACGAGCAAAAAATAGACAAGATTGATCTCGCGAAACTCTTTGTCTTTGAACGATTCAACCAGCTCTAGAATTCGATTTTTGCGTTCGGGGATCACGGCTCGCAGGCCTGGTTTTAGTGATTCCGGCAGAATGAAGTAGAGAGCTATCGCATTTACGAGAGATAGGCCCGCAGCAAAGAAAAACGGGATCTGAATACCGTATTTACTCAGTAT
>JBKJRA010000281.1:0-2917 GCA_046594975.1 Pyrinomonadaceae bacterium
CAAAATTCCAAACGGAGCTCCCGGCGTCGAGAACCGCATGAACCTCATCTACAACGGCGGCGTGGCCGAGGGACGCATCTCGCTCAACCGCTTCGTCGAGCTCACCTCGACCGCCGCGGCGAAGATGTTTGGCCTGTTCCCAAAAAAAGGAACGATCGCCGTCGGCTCCGACGCGGACATCGTTATATTCAACCCCGACACCGAACACACCTTCGGCGTCGCAAATGAACATATGAACGTCGATTATTCGTCCTACGAAGGCTGGAAGATGAAGGGCAAGGTCGAGACCGTCCTATCGCGTGGGCAGGTGATCATCGAAAATGGCGAACACACGGGCAAACAAGGCGACGGCCAATTCCTCAAGCGCGGCGAATGCGTGAAAATCTAGTTTGAAAGCTTCGTCGAGGTTAAGTGGTTTGGGTGATCATTCTCGTCAGATTTATTTGCGGCGGCTCTGCCGCGACTTCACCGACGACAACAAAGAACTCTTGAAAAAATGGCGTGGCAAAATGCTTGTCGAGCGCGGATTGGTTGACCCATGTTTCGTGCCAAAAGAATATTGTTTCGTCCTCGACAGATTGATGGATGTCGTAATTGATGCAGCCCGCCTCTTTTCGGGAAGGCTCAACTATAGCAAGGGCAGCTGATCTTGCCTGTTCGATCTTTTCAGCCTTAACTTTCAAACGCGCGATAAGAACAATTTTTTCGTCATTCATTTTTTTGTTTCTCCAACTCGTAATTATGCTGCGGTAAATCCTCCGTCGATCATATGGATGCTGCCGGTGCAGTATGAAGCCTCGTCGCTTGCCAGGAACAGTGCGAGGTTCGCGACCTCTTCGTTGGTGCCGTAACGCTTCATCGCGATCAATTGCGAAAAACCTTCTCGGACCGCGTCCGGAGTGTCCGGAGCCAATTGCGTTTCGATCGAGCGGATCATCCGGTTATCGATCGGGCCGGGACCGATCGCGTTTACGCGAATATTGAATGCACCTAGTTCGAGGGCTGCCGTTTTGACGAGTCCCATGACTGCATGTTTGCTGGCGAAGTACGGAGCCCCGGCCGGAACGCCGATGACACCCGCAACCGACGAGAGAGCGATCATCGAACCACGCCCCCGTTTTTTCATCGGCTCGACACAGTATTTCATTGACAGCCAAACGCCGATCACGTTGGTGCGGAGAACTTCTTCAAAATTCTCTACAGTTTGATCTTCGATGAGTGCGATCTTGCCCTCTGTTCCGGCATTAGCCAACAGAATATCGACACCGCCAAACGCTTTGACCGTAGCAGCGACCGCCGCCGCCATCGCATTCTCATCAGCTGCATTAGCGACCGACACTGCTACATTACCGAGTGCGGCCAAATTATCTAGTGTTGCGCTGAGCTTTTCCTCCGAACGCCCGACCAGCATTACGCTCGCACCTTCCTCAAGAAAGCGTTTTGCCGTCGCCTCGCCGATGCCGCCGGTTGCCCCGGTGATGATCGCTACCTTTCCATCAAGCCGATTTGTCATTTGGAACCCTCACATATAAGATTTTGGACAATATTCAGTTATACTTACGCTAATTGCAAACCGCCAAATTATTTTTTATTTTAAGTAGAAATGGATCATGAAACGATGCCCTAAATGCAGGCGGGACTAGGACGACGTTACGTATCGAGCTTATGAGCGAAACAATCCAACATGACGACGGAAGAGTTGAACTAAACGAAACCGCCTTAGGGGAGATCTCCGGTTCGGCCCTGTATAACGAAGACCTCGCACCCGTACCGGTCGCGAAACGCAATTGGACGACGTATAACTACGCGGCATTGTGGATCTCGATGGCACATTGCATACCGACGTATATGATGGCGTCGGGGCTGATCTCGGCGGGGATGAACTGGTGGCAGGCGCTGCTCACTATTCTGCTTGGCAACGTTATCGTGCTCGCTCCGATCTTGCTCAATTCGCATCCGGGAACGAAATACGGAATTCCTTTTCCAGTATTTGCGAGAGCAAGTTACGGCACTTTGGGATCAAATCTACCGGCGATGATGCGTGCGATCGTGGCGTGCGGTTGGTTTGGTATTCAGGCGTGGATCGGCGGAGCAGCGTTGCATACATTTTTCAAGGCGTTCATTCCTGGTTGGCCGACGATGTTTGGCGGTCCTATCGGCGGTCATACGCCGACCGAATGGCTGTCGTTCATGCTGTTTTGGGGATTGAATATCGTCATTATTTATCGCGGCATGGATCTGCTCCGAATGGTCGAAAATTGGGCAGCACCTTACGTGTTGATAATGACTGCAATGCTGCTCAGCTGGTTTTTATATCAAGCGGGCGGCATCGGGTTTTTGTTGCACGAACCCGGCAAGCTAACGACATTTGACACATTCTGGCCTGTGTTCATACCGTCGTTGACAGGCATGATAGGCTTTTGGGCGACGCTTTCGCTCAATATGCCGGACTTCACACGGTTTGGTAAGAGTCAGAAAGATCAAACTGTGGGGCAGGTTGTCGCTTTGCCGACGACGATGGTCATCTTTGCTGCGATGGGTATTTTGATTACGTCCGCTGCGGTTGTCGTTTTTCCGCAGATCAATCCCGCTGACGCTTGGGATCCGGTCAAACTCGTCGGTCAATTCTCGCAGCCGGTGGTTGTCGCCATCTCGATGTTTACGATCGTTGTTGCTACGTTGTCAGTAAACATCGCCGCTAACGTCGTCTCGCCTGCGAATGATTTTGCCAACGCTTTTCCAAAGCTGATCTCATTTCGCACTGGCGGATTGATCACGGGAATTATCGGCATTTTGATGCAGCCGTGGAAGCTGCTTGCCGACCCGAGCGGCTATATTTTCGGTTGGCTCGTCGGATATTCGGGCGGTTTGGGGTCGATCGCGGGCGTGCTGATCGCCGATTACTGGTTTGTCCGAA
>JBKJRA010000020.1:0-9138 GCA_046594975.1 Pyrinomonadaceae bacterium
CTATCTTTTCCGACACGCTCCGCCACAACCTCTTGTGTCAACCCAAGCGTGTCGATGAGTTTGCGATACGCTTTGGCTTCCTCGATAGGATTCAACTCCTGACGTTGTATATTCTCAACTAATGCAAGCTCGAGCAGTTTCTCATCGGAAACTTCTTTAACAACCGCTGGGATACGTCTCAATCCAGCTCGCTGCGAGGCACGCCAACGACGCTCTCCGGCAACGATCTGATAACGTCCGCCGACGGAGCGCAAAACTATTGGCTGCACAACGCCATTTGTCCTAATCGACTGCGTCAATTCTTCTAGATTTGCCTCAGCAAATCGAGTTCGCGGTTGTTCCGGATTGGGATCGATCAGATCTATGTCTATTTCAGGACTGATCTTTTCAGCTGCCGGGGCCGCTGATTCGTCGCCGAGCAAAGCATTCAGGCCCCGTCCGAGTGTTTGTCTAGCCATTATTTATTACCTCCTTTGCAAGCTCTACATAGCTTTCCGCCCCACGTGATTTTGGATCGTAAAGTAAAATAGGCTTTCCAAAGCTCGGGGCCTCGGCAAGTCTTACGTTTCGCGGGATAACTGTTTTCAATACCTGCGAGCCATAAAAATCACGCAGATCTTTCGCGACCGCCGCGGAAAGGTTCGTGCGTTCGTCATACATCGTCAGTAGGAGTCCTTCGATAACGAGTGTTGGGTTCAACTCGCGGCGAAGTCTTGCAAGCGTATCGAATAATTCTGTCACGCCTTCGAGAGCGTAGTATTCACACTGGATCGGCACAAGGAGGGAGTCCGCTGCTGTCAATCCGTTCACCGTCAAAATACCGAGCGACGGTGGACAATCAATAATAATGTAATGGAAATAGTCTTTTACGTTGACGAGTATCTCTTTGAGCGAATAATTACGGTTAGCAACATTCACGAGTTCTACCTCGGCACCGGCAAGATTTTTGTCTGCCGGCAGGACCCATAAGGTAGGTATTTCCGTAGGCAGAACCATGTCGCGAATCGAGTCGCCTGAAATGAGAGCGTTGTAAAGCGTCTTGCGTGAGCCGTTACGGGTGATCCCGGCGCCGGAGGTAGCATTTGCTTGCGGGTCAGCATCAACTAGCAATACTTTCTTGTCTTCTGCCGCTAACGCGGCGGCAAGATTAACGGCGGTTGTGGTTTTACCCACTCCTCCCTTCTGATTTGCGATTGCTATGATACGTCCCATTTCTATTAAAAACGCGAATTTCTAAGGTAGCACAGCGCAAAATTATTATCTAATCCGACGAATGTGGCACGTACCACATTTTTCAGATGGAATGTAGGGCGTGCCACATTGTAGCTTTTGGGTTAATTTTTGCCTGTCCCGGCTGGAACTTGAGCGGTAAGGTGTACAAGTACCGTAGAAATAGCTGTGGGTGTAAGCCCGGCGATCGTACGAACCTGTCCGAAATTTCGCGGCCTCGCACGCTCTAATCTCTCAACCATTTCATTCGAAAGTCCGCTGATCGCATTGAACTGAAAACTATCAGGCACCTTCAAAGCATCGTGATGGTTTACACGCTCGGTCGCGACTTTTTGTTTTTCTATGTAGCCGCTATAAAGCGAGTCGGCCAATGCCGTTTCTAATTCTGTCAGTTTCAAATCGGAACGTATTTCTTCAGGTAAAAGCTTGTAGATCAAATCTGACTTTACTCCCTGACGCATTGCGAGTTGGGATAATGTGATCGAATCTCCGAGATCAACATTGAGTAATTGCGATACACTCGCATATTCGACCGACGAACGCTTGAAGCGGGTAAAATCGAGCGTATTTCGCAGATTCGCTATACGGTCACGTTTGTTATTAAACCTCTCCCAATCAACATTGCCTACCAATCCTGCAGCTCTACCTTTCGGCGATAGCCGCTCATCAGCGTTATCGTGACGCAGCGTAAGCCTAGCCTCCGCCCTCGATGTAAACAAGCGATACGGTTCATCAACGCCGTGACGGATCAGATCATCAGCAAGGACACCTATATAGGCCTCGTCACGCTGTAAAATAAACGGATCCCGCTTTTGAATTGTGAATGCTGCGTTAATGCCAGCTAACAAACCTTGGCACGCCGCTTCTTCGTAACCGGTCGTACCGTTGATCTGTCCCGCTAGAAATAGCCCATCCATTCGCGTCGATTCCATTGTCGGCCTTAATTCACGCGGATCGACAAAATCATACTCGATCGCATATCCCGGACGAATGATCTGAACGGATTCAAAACCATCAACCATTCGCAGCAACTCGAGTTGTAGATCCGACGGCAAAGACGTCGAAAAACCGTTGAGGTAAACTTCGTTTGTATTGTGGCCCTCGGGTTCCAGAAACAACTGGTGACGGTCTTTGTCAGCAAACTTGACGACCTTGTCCTCGATCGACGGACAATAGCGCGGCCCGATGCCCTTGATCTTGCCGGAGTAAAGCGGGGACTGATGCAGGTTGTCACGTATCGTTTGGTGAAGGCGTTCGCTTGTATATCCGATATGACACTGGATCTGCGGCTGCTCGATCTTCTCTGTCGAAAATGAAAATGCCACAGGCTTTTCATCCGGCGGCTGCGGTTCGAATGCATCCCAGTCTATTGTTCGACCATCCAGACGCGGAGGTGTTCCTGTTTTAAGACGACCGACGGGAAACTTGTACTTCTTTAAGCTCACTGCAAGTTCGATCGACGCCGGTTCTCCTGCTCGCCCCGCTGAGAATGTCTTTCGCCCCGTGTGGATAGTTCCGTTTAGAAATGTTCCGGTCGCAATTACAACAGCTTTGGCTCCAAAACGTCGCGAATCTTCCATTTCTACACCAATAACCTTATTGTTATCAACAATTAGATCAATCACAACACCTTGGCGAAGATGTAGATTATGAGTAGCCTCAAGTACTCGCCGCATCTCTGTCCGGTATAAACTTCGATCTGCTTGAGCACGCGGCGATTGCACAGCGGGGCCCCGCGAACGGTTCAATAAACGAAACTGAATACCTGTGCGGTCTATCACGCGGCCCATGATGCCGCCGAGTGCGTCTATCTCGCGGACGACATGACCCTTTGCGATACCGCCTACGGCAGGATTGCAAGACATCTGTCCGATGAGGTCTAGATTGATCGTAACAAGCGCCGTTTCTACGCCTAAACGCGCTGATGCAGACGCGGCTTCACAACCGGCGTGTCCAGCCCCTATTACAATTACATCAAAACTTTCGTCAAACATAAACACGATTATCCGCCCGCTCCGGGGAACCTTTGATTCTACTGCATCCAGGTGATTTTGCCAACGGATATGACGTCGTAACGGGCCTTTTTGACACGCCTATTTGCCGATGCAAAATGTCGAAAATATTCGTGTCAGCATATCTTCGGTTGTGGTCTCGCCGGTGATTTGACCGAGGTATCGGAGAGCATTGTGCAAGCCGATCAACACTATCTCTTCGCTCACTTTTTGCTCCAGATGACCCAATGACTGCTCGATCTCGCTTTGTGCGCGGATAAGTAAGTCGTGGTGACGGGCGTCAGTCACCAAAAATCCAACATTAGTCATATCCTCCGGAGCGAATGGCTGGATGATCTCATTTTTAAGCTCATCGAGGCCGTCGCCGGTCTTTGCAGACACAGGAAGAAAGGCGGACTGCGGGTTACGGATCGCGGATCTAACTTCTTCTATAAACTCGTATGTTTTAGTAGTTGTGGATAGATCAATTTTGTTAATAACGATGAGGTGATTTAATTCCTCGACTAACGAAAGTATTTCTTTATCCTCGCCGCTCACTTCTTGCGAGGCATCAAACATCACTATCACAAGGTCAGCATCAGCCATCGTGGCACGCGAACGCGTAACACCTATGCTCTCGACCGTGTCGGTAGTCTCCCGCAAGCCGGCAGTATCGATGAGCGAGATAGGAATGTAGTTGATGGTAAATCGTTCGTGTATCTGATCGCGGGTTGTTCCGGCTATTTCGGTCACAATGGCTCGGTCAGTGCCGAGCAAAGCATTGAAAAGACTCGACTTACCAACATTTGGCCGCCCGACTAGTGCTACTTTTAAACCTTCTCGGATCAATCTCCCGGCTTTGAATGTTCCGGCTAGCTTTCCGGTCTCCGCAGCTATCGAAGCGAGTTTTGTTTTTACGTTTTCTGCCTGAACATCCGGCAGATCATCTTCGACAAACTCGAGAGCGGATTCAAGAATAACGATTACGTCCAAAAGATCGTCTTTGAGCGGTTGGAGCTCAAGCGAAAACTCCCCTCGTAATTGTCGCACCGCCTGCCGTGCCGAAGCAGTTGTCTGAGCGTCGATCAGATCACGAATTGCTTCAGCTTCAGCAAGATTCATCCGGCCGTTTGACAATGCACGTAGCGAAAATTCCCCGGCCTCTGACATCCGTGCGTGTAACCGAAGACAAATATCGATGACATGACGCAGCGAAATAGGAGAACCATGTCCGCTGATCTCTACAACATCTTCGCCGGTGAATGAATGTGGGGCTTTGAAATATGTAACTATCGCTTCGTCAACAAACTCGCCTGACGCAGGATCTTGTAGTTGTTTGAGATGTGCAAAACGAGGCTCGGGTTCAAACGCCAGGTCGCCAACTAACCTTGCGGTTATCGCTAACGCATCACTTCCGCTCAGACGGATTACGCCGATACCGCTGCGGCCCGTAGGAGTTGCTAATGCGACGATGGTATCGGACATAAAACTATTTCACCACAGAGAAACCTAGAAAGCAGAGTAAGCAAATACAAAATTACTCTAAGCCCTCTGTGTCTCTGTGGTGAATTCTTATTATTGGAGCCTGACTTGTAACCGCCTGTCTCTACCGTCGCCGACGGATTCAGTAAAGAGATCGGTTTCCTGCTGGAGCGAAGTGTGGATAATGCGGCGTTCGGTCGCATTGAGTACGCCGAATGTAAAGGGCGTGCCGTTCTTACGCACCTGATCGGCAGCGAAACGCGCCATTGCGTGCAGTTCAGCTTTGCGTGATTTTCTAAAACCCTCGGCATCAACAATAATCCGATGTTCGCGGTCGATTTGGCGGCCAAATGCTTGAAAAAGGATGACTTCGAAAGCGTCTAGAAGTTCACCGTTTTCTGCGAGAGCAAAATGTGAATCTGCGCCGCTCAAATCGAGCATGCAACCTTCGTCCGTCCACTCGGCAGAAACGGTAAGGTCAAATCCCATGTCGGAGACGACTCCGGCCAGAAATTCTTTCGCATTTTCACAGGTCTCGTTCATAACGTTACGTCGTTGAAAATTTTGGTTTTATCGGCTTGGCGTTCTTAGGCACCGAATCGACGATCTCCGTTCCCGGAGGTGTGTTCGGCTTGTTCAGACGGTTAATGACCATCTGCTGTCCGAAACTGACGATGTTGCCGAAAAACCAGTATAACAAAAGTCCCGCCGGAGCCGTCCACATTACCCAGAGCATCATTAACGGCATAAAATATGTCATCATTTTCTGCTGCATTTGCTGCTCGGGCGTGACGGTCGCAGTCTGCGGTGTAAATTTCATCGACAAGATCATCGACAGTGCAAACCCAAATTCAAGAATGTGCCAAGGGTCAGCCGCTGACAGATCAGGTAGCCATAGAAATGATGCCTGGCGAATGTCGAGCGACACCGTGACCGCAGTGTAAAATGCGATCAGCAGCGGAAACTGCAGCAACATTGGCAGACAGCCACCTATCGGCAGAGCCGCCTTGGTCATCTTGAGCTGATCCATCTGCAGTTGACGCATACGCGGATCGTCATTGGGCACGCCTTTCTTCTGCAGGTCCTTTATCTTGTCCTGTATCTCCTTCATTTTCGGAGCGTTGCCGGACGCTTTCTTAAATGATTTTGACTGCGACCACCTCAGCGGAAACAGGAGCATGTAAAACAGGAAAGTAAAGATAATGATCGCGACGCCGTAATTGTGCGTCAGCCCGTTAAAGAAATTAAGGGCATATAGGATCGGGATCGAAAGCCGCGAAGTTATCGGCCGTATCCACGAATAATTACTGAAATTGATGAGATTGGTAAGCGAGATCGGGCGACCGACCGAACTCGTCAGTGGGTCATTGAGTGACGAAAGTAGGAAATAATCCTTGGTTCCGGTAAATACTTTCGTCACCGAACCGTCTGCAGTGATCGGTAAAGAAACGGTCACAAGATGCCGCGTTTCGCTCGTCGTCGGGTTGCGCATGACCCATTGGAAAATGCTGCCAAAAAACGGCTGGGTCTGGACGTCGTATTTCGATGCACGAAACTCTACGCCCTGGACTTGCCCCGCAGGTATCGCCGCCATCGCAAAATACGCATCGCCCACACCTGCCCAATCGACGGCTCCCGGAACCGGAAGTGAACCTTGGTTTGAAGCATCAAAAGTAAAAGAAGCTCCCTGTTTGCGGTCAACTCCGTCGGTGCCTGATGCAATTGCTTCGGGTTCGATATGATAAAAATTGTGATGCGGAATGGCTTGGTCACCTACGCTCGCTCCGATGATCAATTTGGTGTTCGGCATCGGCTGGCCGCCTTTTTTGACGGTTATTGCAAGGTCAGCAATATAGCTGTCGGCACGGAATGTAAAGCTTTTTTTGACCTCAACACCGCTTGCGTCGATCATCGTAAACTCGATCTGCTTTTCCTGTCCGGCGGCAAGCGTGATGCTTTCTTCGGGAGCTGAGATAGCATAGTTACGGTCGTTGATTGCTGTGTTTACAGCCTGATCGTCAGTCGTGAGACGAAAAGGCAATTCACGAGGGTTGCGGGAGGCGGCTTCTGGTGAGATCAATTGCAGCGGTTTGGTGTCAGCGCCATATGAGCCGTCTGCATAGACCGGAAACTCGCTCCTCGGCCCTAGATTCTTAACAATTATCCAGCTCGTCGCCAATGCACCTTTCGAATCAAGCGTCACTTCGTACAAAGGAGCTTTGATCGTGATCGTGCGGTTTGGCGTCGTGTCCGGTGTTGCTGCGGCTGTTGCAGGCTGAGGCTGAGCGGCTTGAGTTGTCGCAACGGGCTGCGGTGCGGGAGCTGCTGTATTGGTATTAGCCGCAGCGACATTCGCATTTGCGGTGTCGGCCGGTTTTTTGGGAGCAAAAAAATACGACCAGCCGAAAAGCACAACCATCGATAAAACGGCCGCGATCAGAAAACGAGATTGATTTTGATTACCGGGATTTTCCATTCTTAATTCATCGTCAGCGGTAGATCCAATTTCTTACTGCCAACTGCCTTCTGCCACTGCCTACTATTTAACCGGGTCATGCCCGCCTTTACACAGCGGCTGACATCTCAAGATACGCCCTAAACCCATCCAAGTTCCGCGTATCGCACCATATTTCTCAACCGCCTGGCTCGCATATTCCGAACACGTCGGCTCAAACCGGCACGCGGGCGGCAGAAAGGGCGACAAAAACGCCTTATAAATGCCCAAAAGATCTAAAACTAAAAACTTCATTGCAAAAAGTAAAAAGGCAAAAGTAAAAGGTAAAAGTAAAGTGTCGGTCCGATCTTTTACTTTTTACTTTTAACTTTTGCCTTCGGCGATCTTCGCCGCGATCTGCCGAAATTCCGCAAGCGTTTTTTCAAGTCTCACATTCAGCAAAGGGCGTCTCGCGTTCAAAACCCAATCGTATTTGGTCTCAATTGCTGCTAATTCGGCCCGGCTTAATCTAAAACTTTCCCGCAACAGACGCTTTGCCCGGTTGCGCTCGTGTGCCTTGCCAATTGCCTTTTTCGTTGCGGTAATGCCGACGCGATGTCTATCAAGACTTGCAGGCAAAATGAAAACCGTCATAAAACGGCCTTCGAAACGCTTACCTTTTTCATAAACCCTCAGAAAATCGGCGCGTTTCAATAGCCGGTCTTCTTTAGGAAAACTAAGACTTAATAGTGGTGAACTGTTAATCTTTTGCGTCCTTTCGCTCGGCGGCGTTTGATCACTGCACGACCGTTTTTGGTCGCCATTCGTGCGCGAAAGCCGTGCTTTTTGGCGCGGCGGCGATTGTTCGGTTGAAATGTTCTCTTCGGCATAAATACTCTCCATCACTTTCACTCAAAAGTGAAAACCTAAAGTTTATGGAAAAAGCGCCAATAAGTCAAAGGGATTTTGACCAAAACCCCAGTGTTTGCGCCTGCGGCGTCAATGTCCGACAATCATATCAATCAAGGGGAACTTAAATTATGACAATGATCAAAGCAGTCGAACCGAAAGAATGGGCAACTTTCTTAAACGCATTCACAACGCGCAATCGCGGACGCCGTGCAAGATTTGAGATATTTGGACCAAATGGCGGCTTTAAGGAGGAGGAGCAAGAGGGCGGGTTCGAAAGCGTCTCGATTTCCGGCAGCAGCGTGACCGTCACACGGCACTATAAAAAACAGGATCAGGAATCAAAAATGACCGACGAACTCAAAAGCATCGTCGGTGTCGCTGTCCAATACGATACCGACAACAGCGAAGACATGCTCCAATTTACCGATGACAAAAATGCAATGACCACTCTGCATTTTGCCTCGCACGTAGACGGTGACTCCTAGATCGCCACAACCTCTATTTACTGTTCGCTGTTCACTATGCACTGATCGCTTGACCGTGGGCGAGAGTGATCAGCGAGGCTTGGCAGCATCCTTGCCTAACGTCTGCTCAAACCACGCGACCATCAGGGCATTCGAGCGTTTGGCATCTTCATCCTGGAAGCCATGTCCCGCTCCCGCGATGGTGACAAAATCGGTTTTTACACCGTTCTTCTTGAATGCCTCGTAGATCGTCTGGCTATTACTGATCGGCACCAGTGTGTCTTTGTCGCCGTGAATGAGCAGCGTTGGCGGATCGTCCGGCGTTACAAAAACAATAGGCGAATAGTCCGCGGCCTTTTCCTTTTCAAAGTTTAGCGCCGGGAAGCGGGAGAGGACGCTACCGTCATCGGGCGCGTTTAGGCCACGCGCAAGCGGACGCATATCTACTGGCGGAAATAGGGCGACCACCGCGGCGACGCGATCGCTCTCTTTCATAAACTCTTCTTTCGCGTTGTTGTCGCCATTGTCTGAGGCAGTCCCGATCATCAGGGAAAGGTGACCACAACGCGATCGCTCTCTTTCATAAACTCTTCTTTCGCGTTGTTGTCGCCATTGTCTGAGGCAG
>JBKJRA010000111.1:0-6215 GCA_046594975.1 Pyrinomonadaceae bacterium
CTGCAATCAAATAACTTGATGCTCCGGCTTCAAGGCGGAGCAGTTACATATTTCGGTCTTCCCGGAACGAAGCAATCCAGCATGCCGGTTATTTATGACGGGCTGGTCGAGCTCTTCGATCCGCCCACTATAGAGTCCAGGTGGCGCGAGAATGGCCGAGGCGATGTAGTCAATGACTTTATCGATGACGTTATTCTCTCAAGCGATACGATTCATACACGGGAAGATCTCACCAGTCAGTAAAAACAAAAAAACAATTAGGAGGATAAATAAGATGAATACAGTAGGTTCAGCTTTGGTCGCGCATTGCGGCGCAAAGATGGTTACCAGAGACGACCTGAAGGATATTCCAATTCCGGAGGGTACAAAGACGCACCAGCCGCTCTCTCATTATGAGATCGTCGAAGTGCTAGAAGAGGCGTTGTCCTTTCGCCATGTTTCGATAGTAAAGGACGAGTATGCCGTGTCTCAAGACGGTATGAAGATGTTCGGTGTCATGGATCTGAACAATGAATTTTCTGAGGGGCGATTTTCGATCGGCCTTCGGAATTCAAATGACAAATCCATGAGGCTTGCATTGACTGCCGGTTACAGGGTTTTCGTGTGTGACAATATGGCATTCACAGGGGACTTTACCCCTCTGCTGCATAAGCACACGCGGAATCTTGAACTGAGGGATTCAATCTCTATCGCAGTTGACCGCATCCATCGCGGATTTGACCGTCTCGAAGATCAGATCGGTTCGATGCAGAGGCATTTTCTAACCGACAATGATGCCAGACTGTTAATCTATCAGGCGTTTATAGATGGCGGGATCAAAGCGATCCCTAAGCACCTATTAGCTCTGGTGCATGACAACTACTTTAACCCAAAGGAGGATGAGTTTTGTTCCAGAAATCTATGGACACTTTCAAATGCCTTTACGTCAGCCTTCAAACAGCTAGCTCCGATAAAGCATTTTGAGGTGACAGCTAGACTGGGATCATATCTTAAGGAGTTTCAAAACAATCTGGGCGGGGATATGTCGAATTTTACTTATCCTGCGAACCATGAACGAGAGGCTCCGTTTGCCAGACCAGAACTCGTGGCGTGCGGTACAGATCTCCATCGATTTGAAATACCGGATGAGATAAGTTCGCTTACAGCCGCTGGTCATTTCGATCTGGATTCTAATCTCGATCGAACCGGTGATCTGGTTGATTCAATAACGGAGGAATCTATACGTAAAGCGGCGGCTTGATCATCCATCGATCAATATGCAAAACAACTCAAGGAAGTGTAATTCACACACTTCCTTTTTTTTTATTCCCGGCGATTTTTTTGAACAGCCAAAGATACTAAAGATGCCAGAACGTTGCTTGGGATTAAAGGCGACCATGAACATGTTCGCATCAGACAAACAGATGATCGAAGACCTCCTCCGCCTCGAAAATTTTTCCTGTGCCCCGACGCTTCCGTAAGGATCAAAGGAAGAGCTAAGACAAAGTAAAAGGCCACGTCTCTTTCGAGAAAGAGATCTAAAGGGTTTTATATCTATTACAGCGGCTAACAGCAGTCGTCGCAAGTTTCGCCTCGGAGCGATCCGATTCCTTCTTTAGCGATTATTGGGATCATTATTAGTCCGGCGACTGGATCGGCCCACCACCAACCGAAGACTGCATTGAGGACGAGACCACCGAGAAGTATAGCCGAGAGATACGCGCAGAGATCGGTTTGGCGAGAATCGGCTTTCATCGCCCGACTGCTGAGATGGGCAGCGACCTTGCGTTTTTGATGTGCGAGTAGAGGCATTACGATGAGCGAAAGCGCTGCAACGGTTATGCCGATGTAGGTTACTTCGGGAGCTTCGCGATAGATGAGAGATTTGATGGCCTCGAATGCGACGTAGGCGGCAAGCAATAGAAAACTGACACCAACAAGTTTGAGTGCAATGCTTTCGCGGATTTCGCCGTGTTCACCGTCCCGGAGACGCCAGAGCAGCACGCTTCCCGATATACATTCGATAACTGAATCGACGCCAAATCCGACAAGCGAAATGCTCCCTGCAGCAATACCCGAACCGATGGCGATAACCGCTTCGAGCATATTCCAGAAAAGCGTAAAGTATTCTAAATGCCGCCCGCGTCGAATGCTCAAGGCACGGTCGGTCTCGGATTGTAGTAATTCAGCGTTCATTATTTTAGACGAGAGTGCAACGACACGGAAAATTCGGGTCGCCGAATTCGACTTGTATGGTAGTATGCTCGATGCCGAATTTGTGATGGAGTTCATCCGCTGTCTTGGCAAGCATGGCGTCGTCGCAGATCTTTTCTTTCAAAACGATATGAGCCGTGAGCGCCGTTTCGGTGGCGGACATTCCCCAGATGTGCAGGTCGTGAACATCGAAACAAGTTGGTAGGTCGGCGAGATATTGCTTGATCGCATCGATGTCGATGCCAGCCGGAACGGCGTCGAGAGCAAGGTTAACGGAATCGCGGAGCAAACCCCAGGTTCCGTAAACGATTACGACTGCGATAACTAAACTAACCGCCGAATCGAGCCAAACTAATCCTGTGTAAAGCATTGCAACACCGGTCAGAACCACGCCCAACGCAACAACAGCGTCCGCCATAAGATGAACAAACGCACCACGAATATTTATGTCGCCTTTGCGACCGGACATAAAGAGAAATGCGGTTCCGGCGTTGATGAGTATTCCCATAGCGGAAACCCATATAACTGTAATTTCCTCAACCGAACTCGGATTCCTTAGTCGGTTTATAGCTTCCCAAGCTATGGCTCCGACGCTAACGAGCAAGACGATAGCATTTGCAAGAGCCGCAAGTATCGACGAACGCCGAAAGCCGTAGGTACGTTTAGCTGTCGGACTACGCTTTGCAAGCAGCATCGCTCCCCAAGCCAACGCAAGTCCGAGAACATCGCCTAGATTGTGTCCCGCATCAGCAACAAGCGCCAATGAATTAGAAAGCCGTCCGTAAATGACTTCGAGAATCACAAAGGCAAGATTTAACGTAACGCCTATTGCAAACGCTCTTCCGTAATTTGCAGGTGCGTGGCTGTGTTCATGTGCCATATTTCATCTAAAACGAACTGTCTAAACACAAGACTCTTATTTTTGATTACTTAAGCCTTGCTTAGCGCGATCTATAAGAGCCTTTACATCGCCTGGGGCTACTGGATGCTCTGGGTCGCGAGGATCGAGCGAGACGAAGATGTCTGTTAGAAGCTTATCAAAAGCTGCCTGTCCGTCTGGTGTAGTAGTTTGATATACCGGTTTAAGTAATTCGTGAGCGGCTCTCAAAAACGAACGAGCGTCCTGATATTCAATGTAATTGTCTTTTCCCGGAACTCCCGGCTCGTAAACCTTAATGCTGCCTCCTTCGCAAGCAGTTTCGTATTCGCTTGCGGCGGTACTCATTACGAACTGCGCCGCTCGTGTTCTGAACGAAGTTGTGTTGTAGGCGTCTCCGGCAATCGCGCGCCGTGCGTTCTCAGTTGCGTCAAGGGCAGATTGATATGTGCTTTCGACCTCGTCTTTGGAAACTGTTCCATTACCAGCGATTGCAACGTAGGCGCTCAGGGCGGTGTTGAGGGATTCGAAAGCGTTTTTATCCCGAAGAAGTTTTTGCAGGGCAAGGGCGTCCGGCTCCTTGCCTTCCAATAACTCGTGCTGTGGATGTCCGGCATGTTTTCCGGCTCGTTTGAGATCAAGCGCCGGGTTCGGTCCCTGACCACTTGCTCCACGATCATGCAAATCTTTTGAGGCTCGCACATGGCCTTCAAGGACGGTCAATGCCCCGACTGCGTTAACTTCATCGGTTAACGGTTCGAGCGTTCCGCCCGCTTTGATATTGACAACGGCGGCGGAGCTTTGGCCCCGTTCATCTACTAAATTGTATTTGCCGTCACTACCCGTGATCTTCACGCTAATGCTTTTTCCAGCACCAACAATGACTTCGCCTACAAACATTCCGTTACCCTCAAAGACTAACGGCGTAATGTCATCATTATAGATAGCAATGGTCTGTCCGCGCTCGACACTCAAGTTCGTTGGTTCTGATTGCTTATTTTTGAAATGAATCGTTGGGTTACCACTATTGGTTGGTATTGTAGCTACGCCGTTGTTGGCTTGCGCAATGTTTGTGACTAACTCGGTTCCGAAACCGAGCAAAAAACCGGCAGAAAGTGCGGTCATCGCGGCTACGGTTCCGAGTGTTGCAAAACGCAGACGGAAAAGCTCCCGCGTGACATAGACAAGCGAACCGACGGCGAGAGATAGGAACAGTAATTCGACAAACGGATTAACCCAAACTCCGCCGACCATCGCACCGACAACTGTCGGGCCACCGCCAATCAATCCCAACATAAGCAATCGGCCCCAACCAATTTGCTGACCTGCTAATGGAGCGGCGATGCCGAAACCCTCGGTCGCATTGTGAAGAGCGAAACCAATTACAAGCACCGTTCCTAACGCAACCGCACCACCCGCAAAAGATTGGCCGATTGCCAAACCTTCGGCGAAGTTATGCAGTCCGATACCGATTGCGATCATTGTTGCTATAGAAAGTGCGTCCGCTCCCGATTCACGTTTGCGTCCGCGCCGCTCCTCAATCCACGCCAAACCAATTAGGCCAAATGCAAAACCAATGACTAGAGTCAAAACTTTCGAGAGTGCGATGCCAACGGTTTCAGCTTTAACGCTGATCTCGACCGATTCCATCGCATGATAGCCGACCTCGATAATGAGGAAAAGCAACACGCCGGCAGAAGCGAGAGAAAGTATTCCACGTAGTTTTTCCGAAGCACCGCGCCAACGCGCAATGGGTAAGCCTAAGAAAATGGTAATTCCGGCAATCGCACCGAGTAGTATGTTAATTGGCATAATATCAATCCTTATTAGTAATTATTTTTATGTAGCCGACCATTACAAAAACTCTTCGACGTGGCTGAATCCGACCCGTAGCAGATCAGAAATATGCTCGTCGTCTAGTGAGTAATAGGCTATCTTTCCTTCTTTACGAAACCGCACGAGTTTTAATTGTCGAAGCGAACGCAACGAATGTGACACCGCAGATTGCGATACGCTAAGTAAATTCGCAATGTCGCAAACGCATAATTCCTCGCGTGAAAGAGCGAACACGATACTAATTCGAGTAGGATCGCCAAGTATTCGAAATGTTTCGGCTAACAAGGTTACAGCTTCCGTCGATTTCATTGCTTCCCGCACGAGTTTGACCTTCTTCTCGTCAACAAAGTCTATCTCGCAAGCATCAGCTAACATTTGGGTGTCTTGTTTTATCATAGCGATTATTGGTTCATGTGAACAGGTGTTCATATGAGTAGAATGAATGCGTCTTTCTCTTTTGTCAAGAATGCGTTTTAGAGATCGGACGAATGTTCTCGGCGCGTGGAAATCCACAATTAATTTGGTGATAATCCACAACGTCCTGTGTAAATCAGACAGTGAACCAATATTTTGAGGTAAAAGCCGCCTCCGAAAAGTGCGGCATGAGTATTGCCCTTAGAAAGTCGAGAACGCGATTCGACGTGAGTGCGCGTGTGAGACGAATAATCGATTATTTAAGGATACAAGGAGAAAAAAATGAGTTGTTGTGGAGATGTAATGGAAAACATTGAGGTCGAATCGTGCTGTACGCCGCAGGACACTGCGCACGACGCAGCCCAAGCAATGCGAAATACCGGCTGTGGATGCTCGCCGGTCGTCGAAGACAAACAGGACCTAAAATTAGTCGGTGTGGTCACGGCGCACGATATAACTCACCATGTCGCGGCTGACGATCGAAGGGCATCTGAAATACCGGTTAAAGACATTATGAAACCGGCCTCATCTTGCTGCGGTGCGGATGAGTCCGTTGAGGATGCTCGTCATAAGATGCACGAACACCAAACAACGAGTTTGCCGGTGATGGACAAAGCAGGTAGCTGTTGCGGCACGGTCAGCGCTCAAAATCTGTGAGCCTGTCTATCGGACGATTTTTAACTAATTGTTTCCGGCTCGGTTTTTATAAATGGAAGTCAGACTGAACGGTGATTACCTACTTGCCGAACGGACGCGAATGGTTGCGGGGAAAGTTGGACTCAAGACGGTTGGCTAAGAAATCGTATTTGCCTCCCGGCGGCAATAATTGAAATTCCCAATGGAAACTCAGTTGCCGCCGCCGCGAGGTGAAAATTATTAGATTTTATCGTTACTT
>JBKJRA010000317.1:0-2517 GCA_046594975.1 Pyrinomonadaceae bacterium
AAACAGCCATAACCGAGAACATAATCTTTCACATCATCCGTATCAGCTAAGTCCTTACAGGTCTTAGAAATAATGACAGCAAGCTCACCTTCGTGTTCAACCTGATGTGATTGTTTAGGTATCGCAATTCTCTCGCCATCGCGGATCAACGCCGACGGCGCTTTTAAGAACAACATTGGTTCCGTGGGCACCTCGTTACCCGTTTCTTTCGCATGTTCTGCATAATTACGGCCCACACACACGATCTTTGACGGAGAAAAATTTGCTTCAAGTTCGATCTTCATAGACTTTTGTTAGGGAACCATCTCCCCGACCACGGCTGACGGTTCACTAACATTGCCCGCTTTATCAGTCGCAGTCAGATAGTAGAAATACGATTTGCCGGATTCGACCTTGTTGTCCTGGAACGTGTTTGTTTTCATTAATTCCGGCGTCAGCAAGGTCCATTTTGCAAGCGGTATATCTTTATCGGTCGAACGATAGATCTTATATCCGACGATGTCTTTTTCAGGATTAACCGCAAAAAATATCGATATCGCAGTCGGTGCCGCCGCGACAGTAATCGCCGTCGGAGCAGACGGCGCAAACGAATCAACTGCTTTAAATTTAACAATATTCGATTCCGTGCTCTCGACCGGCTCTGCCTGCGTCCCGACCGACACCGACCGCACAAAATAGTAATAATCCTTCCCAAAATCAAAGAATTCATCATCAAAACCGGTCGCCGTTATGGGGGCCTTATTGAGCAATTTGCCAGGTTCTTTTTCCGACGTCGAGCGATAAATATTGTACCCGAGTATGCTCACAGGCACGGAACCATCAATATTAGTTGCTGGAGCCTGCCATTTGAGCCTCACAGCGTCCTGCGAAGCCTCAGCAAGCAGGGAACCAGGCCCAGCCGCGACCTTTGACATAGGCTCGATCAGCAGGGAATTCGAGAACGCCGCTTTCTGCCCCTCGGCATTTACAAAACGTATCGCGTAACGCAATCTCGCAGCCTGTCCTGCAAATTGCAGCGTGTCTTTGTACAAAAGCGTTTTGGCGGCAAAATCTGCATTAGTAATAGGCATCGCCGCGATCAAAGTGCTGCGGTTGGCAAATTCCTCTTCGGATAGCTGCAGCGGGGCATTCGCCGGTTCAGCAAGACGGTAAACATCCGCTCGGCTTATATTCTGAACATTTCCGACCGCTGCATTTTGTGCCCGCATTTTCCAGGAGATAACTATCTGATTACCTCGTTGAAATCCCGTGATCTCGACACGCTGTAGCACCCGTTCTTTTGGCGGAACCGGGGCACCTCGTTTTCCACAGCCTGCAGCGATAAGCACCACAAGCGCTATAAGAGCTAATGCTGCTTTAACTGTAAATTGCTTAACGGGAGCGGTTAAACGATTTTCTCTGATCTTGGCGGGGTTTAACATTTGCTTAACTATAAAATATATTGGCGCAAGTTTTGATCTTCGACCAATGTGCTTAATTTGTCATCAACATATCGGGCATCGATCGTCTGTACCTTTTCATCGAGTTCGTTACCCATAAAGCTGATCTCTTCGAGCAGTTTTTCGACCAGCGTATGCAAACGCCGAGCCCCAATGTTTTCAGTGGTCTTATTGATCTCCTCGGTCATTTCCGCAAGCTTGTCGATGGCATCGTCCGTGAAATTAAGCTGAATTCCCTCTGTGTTTAATAACGCTTGATACTGCTTAATGAGCGAATTTTTCGGCTGCACTAGTATTCGCTTAAGGTCGTCTATGGTCAGTGATTCAAGCTCGACACGGATAGGAAAACGGCCTTGCAACTCCGGTATCAGGTCAGAAGGTTTTGATACATGAAACGCTCCGGCAGCGATAAACAGTATATGATCTGTGCTCATCATGCCGTATTTGGTGTTGACGTTAGTCCCCTCAACTATTGGTAGTAAGTCGCGTTGAACGCCCTCGCGGGAAACGTCCGGATTCCCTCCACCGGATTCGCGTCCGGCGATCTTATCGAGTTCATCCAGGAAAATGATGCCCGAGGATTGAGCTTTTTCGAGAGCCTGACGAGTGATCTGCTCCATATCGACTAGAGCTTCCTGCTCATCGCGGGTCATATATTTACGGGCTTCGCCGACTGTCAATTTCTTTTGGACGGTCTTATTCGGAAACATATTTCCAAACATATCCTTAAAATTAACGCCCATCTCTTCCATTCCCTGTCCGCCGATAAAATCGATCGTCGCGTTGGCGCGGTCTTGGGTTTCGATATCGATCAGCCGGTCATCAAGCTCTCCTCGATTGAGTTGCTCACGAAGCTTTTCGCGTGTTCGCGACTGGGGAACCTCGATCTCGGTTAGCTTGTCACCATCCTGCGTCTGATAATTGAAATCTGAACGCGGCAGTAAAATATCAAGCAGGCGTTCCTCGACATTTTGCTCTGCACGAGCCAGCACGTCTTCGAAAGCACCTTGTTTCGCCATATCCACAGCAACATCTGCCAATTCGCGGACCATGCTCTCGACGTCGCGGCCCATATAGC
>JBKJRA010000057.1:0-12596 GCA_046594975.1 Pyrinomonadaceae bacterium
ACCGGATCGACGCTCGACGTAGAGGTCGTGCCGACAGTCGGGATGACGCATATCGGCAGGTAACCGGCCTCTATGTCTTCTTCGACTGCGTCCGACAGCTTTTCGGCGATCATCTCAAACCGCTCGTTACATTCGATCTTTCTCAGAGATTTCAAACCAAGGCCGAGCGTGATCACACTCTTATCTATCGACGAATGAACATGTTCCGAACAATAGACCCGCATCAGCGGAATATCGTCGCGGCCGCTCATACCTTCGTCGCGAACCCGTAAATTGGCCTTTTCCCGGGCAGCGGCGATGGCGTGCATCGTCGAGACCGACGCCGTGTCGTAGATTATGCCTTCGAAATGGTCGGGCAGATCCATCATTTGTCGGAGCCAGTCGAGGACGACATCTTCGAGCTCGGTCGATGCGGGTGCCGTTCGCCAAAGCATCGCTTTCATATCGAAAGCGGCAGTAAACATCTCGCCGAATACGCCAACGGACGAGGTCGAGGTCGAGAACAAGCCGTGAAAACTCGGATGGTTCCAGTGCGTCACCCCAGGCAGTATCAGCTTATCTACATCCCCAAGTATCGTGCCAAAATCTTCGCCCGTTTCAGGCGCGGACGCAGGTAGTTGGTTTTTAAGCCAATCGGGCTGGACCTGCGACAGCACGGGTAATTCCTCGATATGCTCGAAATAATTGGCTATCCAATCGACAACCTGATAACCATACTTGCGAAACTCTTCAGTAGGCATATCGCCCAGTTTATTCACTTTATCACCCATAATCTGCTCGAAATCAGTCGAATTTGCGAGAAAACACGCGCCAACACTCGACAGTTTTTGTAATAAAAGTATAATATCACCTACGATTATCTCGCCAACGACATTTTAATTGAAGGTAAAAGACGCTCTGAATTTCAAAGCAGCGGCATTTCTTTCCACACGAGGAAAATTATGGCAACAGAGCCATCTGAATTGGAAGAACCGAAAGAAGGCTTTATACGCGGGCTCGGGCTGCTCGATTCGACGATGATCGTCGCCGGATCGATGATCGGGTCGGGCATTTTCATCGTCTCCGCTGATATCGCCCGGCAGGTCGGTTCGCCCGGATGGCTGATGGTCGTATGGATCGTCACCGGATTGCTGACGATGATCGGAGCTTTGTCATACGGCGAACTCGCCGCGATGATGCCAAAAGCTGGCGGGCAATACGTCTATCTTCGCGAGGCATATTAACCATTTTGGGGATTTCTTTACGGCTGGACGCTGTTTCTCGTAATACAAACCGCGACTATCGCCGCTGTCGCCGTCGGGTTTGCCAAATTTGCAGGTGTTCTATTCCCGCAAATATCTATTGATAATTATCTTATCGAGCCGATCCGGCTTGGTTCGTCGAGTTACGCGTTTTCGCTCTCGACGGCGCAGCTTGTTGGCATCCTGCTGATCGTGTTGCTGACGTGGATGAACACGCGCGGTCTAAAGCTCGGCAAGCTCATCCAAAATGTATTTACGACCGCAAAGACAGGCTCGCTCGTAGCACTTATAGTGCTTGGAATTATAGTCGGGCTTGTGTCTCATCCGGACATTGCGGCGGCTAATTTTGGCGACCTGTGGACAGTTCGCGGCACGCTGCAGGATGTCGGCGGTTTGACGGCGATCGCAGGTTTTGGGCTCTTTGTCGGCATCTGCGTCGCACAGACAAACTCTCTGTTTTCCGCCGATGCGTGGAATAACATCACGTTTACCGCCGGCGAAGTAAAAGACCCGAAACGCAACATCCCGCTATCGCTCGCGATGGGCACGGGCCTAGTCATCACGCTCTATCTGCTTGCTAATGTCGCATATTTAGTGACGCTCAAATTTGAAGCGATCCAGAAAGTTGATGCCGACCGTGTCGCGTCCGCAACTGCGGATGTGATCTTTCCCGGTTTCGGAGCAGTCATTATGGCGGTCGCGATCATCATCTCAACATTTGGCTGCAACAACGGACTCATTCTCGCGGGTGCTAGAGCGTATTACGCGATGGCAAAAGACGGCCTGTTTTTCAAGTCTGCGGGCGAGTTGAATGCAAAAAGCGTCCCCGCGTGGGGATTGGTTATCCAGGGGATTTGGGCTGCGTTTTACGTTCTGCCCCGAACGGTTAAAACTGCGGCGGACGGCAAAATATCCTACGGCAATCTCTACGGAGACCTTTTGACCTACGTCATTTCGGCCGCCCTTATCTTTTACATACTGACGATCATCGGGATTTTTATCCTCAGGGTGAAACAACCTGATGCCGAACGTCCGTATAAAGCATTTGGATATCCTATCGTGCCGGCTCTGTATGTCATCGGAGCATCGGTAATTTTGGCAGTTCTCTTTATCTATCAGACGACGGCTACATGGCCGGGTCTGCTTATCGTCCTTACGGGAGTGCCGGTTTATTTTATTTGGAAAAGTATTGCGGCCAAAAAAGACCTAGCGGCTTGATTTTAGCTACATCAAACTCAGGAGGATTTCATGTCACTATTTGCGACCAAACCAATTTCAAAGATCATCGCCGAGTCTGAGGAGACAGGAGCACACACACTTAAAAAGACTCTGAGTGCTCTCGATCTGACAATGCTCGGTATCGGTGGAATCATCGGAACGGGAATTTTTGTTCTCACTGGCCAAGCGGCTGGTAAACATGCCGGTCCGGCCGTCATTGTCTCAATGATCATTGCCGGAATCGTGAGCGCGTTTGCTGCCCTTTGCTATTCCGAGTTTGCGGCCAGCGTGCCTATCTCTGGTTCTGCATATGCTTATGGCTACGGTACTCTCGGCGAATTTGTCGCCTGGATCATCGGTTGGGACCTTATTCTCGAATATGCATTCGGCGCCGCGACCGTTGCTGTCGGTTGGTCGGGTTACGTAGTTAGTTTGTTTAGAGATACGCTCCACATTAATTTCCCGCTTGCACTAAGCAAAGGGCCTTGGGACGAGATAAAACTTGCGGACGGGTCGGTGATTCACGGATTTATCAACGTACCCGGAGTGCTCATTGCAGTAGCCGTTACGATGCTGCTTATACGCGGTATCAAGGAGTCGGCGAGCTTTAACTCGATCATTGTCATGATCAAGGTGTTGGTCGTCGTCCTCTTTATTGTGGCAGGAGTCGGCTACGTCGCCCCGGACAATATATTTAATCAAGGTTGCCCTGCTGATCTTCCTGGCTGTAACCAATTTATGCCCTATGGTTTTAGTGGGGTAATTACGGGCGCGGCCGTCATCTTCTTCGCCTACATTGGTTTTGATGCGGTTTCGACCGCTTCACAGGAAGCAAAAAATCCGCAGCGTGATATGCCGATCGGTATCATGGGCAGTCTTGCGATCTGTACGGTCTTGTATATTTTGGTTGCCGGTATCATGGTCGGGCTTGTCGATTACAAACTGCTGACCAATGCTGCTGCACCTATCGCGGTCGCGATCGATGCCGCTCTTTCAAAGGCACAGGGCACGACAATGGGAACGATCCTGGCGGTTTTCCCGACGATCATCAAGGTCGGTGCCGTGCTAGGTCTCAGCTCGACTATGGTCGTGATGACGATGGGGCAGCCTCGTGTGTTTTATTCAATGTCTAAGGATGGTTTGCTGCCGTCGTGGGCCGCCAAGATCCATCCGAAGTTCCAGACTCCGCATATCACAACGACGATAACAGGCGTTGTGGTTGCCATTCTGGCAGGACTCGTTCCGATCAGTCTGCTCGGAGAATTGGTAAGTATCGGTACTCTTTTCGCGTTTGTCATCGTCGGAACAGGCATCATCATATTGAGATCGTCTAATCCGGCTCTCAATCGTCCGTTCAAAGTGCCACTCAACCCTTATATCCCGATTGCAACGGTCGTCTCTGCGGCTTTCTTGATGAATAGTCTGCCGCTCGATACTTGGATCCGCCTGATCGATTGGATGGCCATTGGCCTGGTGATCTATTTTGGCTATAGTTATAACCACAGCCGGATCGCGATCGAAGGAACAATAGCTGACGAGCTGCCTGCGGGTTACAAGCCGCCGATCGCAGCAATGGTTGGTATCGTTCTCGTTCTGGCATTGACTGTGTACCAAGTTTTGGCTCCATCGTCAGGGCTGGGGCTGGGGCTGGATCCGAGTAAGAAGCTGGCTGATAACATCGGCGTCAACCTCGCGATCCGACTTTTTGCCTGGGCGTTAACCGGAGCCCTAGTTTACATGATGCTATACGGACGAGGGTCGAGCGAGCGAAAGGCCTCTACTCGCAACACTGGGCTTATCGTCTCCGCACTAAATATAGTCATCTGGGTCGGAATAACGGCTTGGTACTTTATGTCGATCCACGGCAAGTAGGGTGGAATAGGCTAAATTAGTCTGCCGCAAGTATCTCTTTTTAGTGATGCTTGCGGCATTTTTAATATGCAAAATAAATGGATCAAATGGCTGATCGTCCTCGGCTGCGGAGTCTTGATCACTCAAATTCCGCGTCCTGAGGGCGTAACGCGCGAGGCTTGGACATTGCTGGCGATCTTTATTGCTACGATCGTCGGCTCTATCGTCCAACCGCTGACGGGCAGTGCGATGGTGCTGCTCGGGGTGACGGCGACGGCGGTTTTTGGCGTTTTGAAACCTTTCGACGCTCTGAAGGGATATGCTGACCCTGTGGTATGGATAGTGCTGTCCGCATTTTTTCTATCGATCGCCGTTATCAAGACGGGACTCGGCCGCCGGATCGCATTGTTGTTTATACGCCTCATCGGAAGCAGCACATATGGCCTGAGTTATGCTTTGATAGCGACCGACTTCGTCCTTGCGTCTGTTGTTCCGTCCAATGGAGCTCGCAACGGCGGCATCGTCATCCCGATCACGGTCGCGGTTGCAGAAAGTTATGATTCGCGCCCTGAGGACGGCACCGCAAGCCGTCTGGGCGAATATCTGGTGTATCTGCTCTATCAATGCGAGGTGGTCATCGGCGCGACGTTTCTTACGGGTCACGCGGGCAATTTTGTAATGCAAAAACTCGCTCGCGAGAACGGCGGCATCGAACTCACGTATTTTGGCTGGTTAGGTGCGGCTATCGTCCCGGCATTATTTTCGCTTGCGATCATTCCTGCAGTTATTTATCGTTTCTTTCCGCCGGAGATAAAGGCGACGCCCGGCGCTCCGGCGTATGCATCTGAAGAGCTAAAAAAGCTTGGGAAATTTACGCGTGACGAGTGGATCGTCGTCGCAACACTCATCGGCGTTATTGCCGTATGGGTTATGCAGGGACGGCTTCATTCGGTCGATCCGTCGATCGTAGCCTTGTGTGGTATTGGATTTCTGCTCGTGACCAAGGTTCTTTCTTGGAATGAGCTGATGGGCGAGCGAAATGCTTGGTCAACCTTTATCTGGTACGGCGGACTCGTCAATATGGCTACGGCTCTCGGTGATACCGGTTTGACCAAGCTATTTGCAACATCGATCGGCGGCCAAATGGGCGGAATGACGTGGATGGCCGCTCTCGCTATTTTGCTTGTTGTCTTTTTCTACGCACATTATCTTTTTGCTTCGGTCACGGCGCACGCCTTGGCAATGTATGTCCCGTTTCTAGCGGTTATGCTCGCGGCCGGGGCTCCGGCAGGACTAACGGTATTGTTTTTAAGCTTTTTCGCGACCTTGAGTGCGAGTCTGACCCATTTCGGAACGACACCAGGGCCTATCTATTTCGGCACAGGCTATGCCAAGCAAGCAACATGGTGGAAGATAGGGCTGATCACTTCAATCATAAACATAGTCGTCTGGGGAACGGTCGGACTCGGTTGGTGGAAGATGTTGGGATGGTGGTAATGCAATTGAAAGTGGAAAATTAAACCAAGATTTGAAAAAAATGGGGAACAATTGCTCCCCATTTTCCATTGTCAATTTTAATTATCGTCACCGCTCGGTGCTCCCGGTAATGGCTCATCGATCTTATCGAGAACCTCTTTATAGACCTTGATCGAGCCGTTGGCTTCCATTTTCTGCTTGGTTGCAGCGAGGTAATCTGAAAATACATCAGCACGCTTTTTCGACAGCATCTGTTCGATCAGGCCGCTTCGCTGTTTGGCAAAATCGCCCATATTCGCATCGGTCCTCGTCGTCGCAGCGACGACATACCAGTTATCGCCGACCTTGAGCGGCGTTTTTGTAACTTCGCCGGACTTAAGAGCATAAATAGCATTTTCGAGTTCTTCGCTGGTTCCGGCTGTCGGGCCTTCGCCGAGCGGTGAGCCGAGGATAAAGCTCTTTTGATCTTTTGCAGCCATTCCTTTAGCGGTTGCTGCCGCGGCCAACGCACCTGCATTTGCGGCACCTGATGCAATTGCCTTTGCGATCTCCTCGACCTGCGAGCGTGCTTTTTCGAGTTTTACGACCTCGACGACCTGCGCCTTGACCTCGTCAAACTCAGCATCACGCGGCTCTTTCCTATCGACGAGCATCGGAATAGCAAATCCGTTCTGGATCGGCGTCTTTTCACCTACGTCATTTGCTGCCTCGAGCGGAGCGATACCTTCCTCAAACTGCGGCGACACGCCGATATTCGGCACGTCATCACCCGGTTTTACGAAAGCCGTTTCTTTGATCATATCGGCGGCGCTCATGTTTGCTTCGCCGGCAAACTGTTTTGCGACAGCCTGAATGTCCTTGTTTTGCTTTAAGGCACCGGCGATCTTTTGCGCAAGCTCAGCCGCAACACCATAAGCTCGGCGGTTGCGAAGACTGACCTCGATCTCTTTTTTAGCCTCTTCGTACGATTTCGGCACGTCCTCGCCGCGTCGGAGGATGAAATAGCGGCTCTGATAGCTGATCGGTTCCGAGATCTCGCCGGGCTTCATTTTCAAAAGCCGTTGATAAGGGTCGTCAGTTTTATTCGGATTTTCACGCACCGGGCCACTTAATTTGCCGCCTTTAGGTGCCGACGCTGGATTCTCAGAGCGTCCTTTAGCCAGATCACCAAAAGCTGCCTCGGTAACGACACCGCCGTCTTTTTTCAATTGCTGAACAATTTCAGCCGCCTTAGCCTGAACCTGCGTGTCAAATTCCGGCTTAGCCACGCGAAGCACGATCTCTTGTCCCAGCACGCCCGCGATCTTTTTATCAGGCCCGAGTTTGTCGTATTCGGCACGCAGATCTGCATCGTTGATCTGGAGTTTTTCACCGATCTTGGCGGTGTTTACAAAAATATATTTGATCTTTTTCTGCGGGACGCCGATATAATAGCTTGCCTTGTTTTTATCGAAATAATCTTTCAGTTCGGCATCCGTCGGTACTATCGTCTTGGCAAGATCGGTGCTGCTGACGGCAACATACGACAGGTCAAATTTTGTGTTTTTTCGCTGGAAATCCGTTAAAACCTCCTCTTCAGAAACCGTCACACCCGATGTTATAAAAGCGTCAAGTTTTTTGTAGCTGATGTCATCCCGAACGCTCTGCTCGTAGTCTTTTATGCTGCCGAACTGCTCGGCGACATTCTGCTCGTATTTCGTCTGGTCAAACGGCTTACCGTCTTCGGTCTTAAACTGTTCGCGGATCTGCGCAGCAACCTCAGCGTCGCTTGCCGTCAAGCCAAGGCGTTCAGCCTCGACGCGAGAGATGCGGCTGCCTATCAGTCCCTCAAGCATCATCTTTGCCGGAAAACTCTGTCCACGGCTAAAACGGCTGTAGTTCTCCTTTTGCCGGATAAGCTCCCCCACGGTAACCTTGTTGCCCGACACGCTCGCGACTGTTTCATCGCTCTGCGAAGGGTTGACCGTATATCCGTTGCGGGCCGGAGTATAGAAAAATACGAGACTGCCGACCATCAGAATGGCAAACAGAAAAAGCACGAAATTACGTGTTTTTTCGAGACGGGTGAAAAACTTTAACATCGATTGATACCTGTAAAACTAAAGATTCGAATACACTTGTCACTAGAGACAAACCCTGAGTCTAGCAAAAAAGCACGCCAAATCCAATTTTACAAGCTATGCGTGCAATTAAAAGGCTTGCAGTTTCGTTATAATTCATCGATGATTAACTTCGTTAACGAAACGCGAAATGACAGCTAAACAGATCAAAACCGTCGGCATCGTCGTAAAACCAAACCACGCTGAGGCCCTCGCCACGGCGGCGGAACTTTCCGCATGGCTGAAAACAAAGGGCATCGAGCAGATCGGGGAACCTCTGCCTGCCGACAAAAATGGATCTGAGTTGAGTGCTGATCTGATAGTCGTGCTCGGCGGTGACGGGACGATGATCTCGACCGCGAGATTTATCAGCGGCAAGGAAGTTTTAGTGCTCGGCATAAATTACGGCAGTCTTGGCTATCTGACGGATTTTCGTTTCGAGGAAATGTTTCCCGCTCTCGAATCGATCATCGCCGGACAATATGAGATCGACCGGCGAGAGATGCTCGAGGCCGAACTGATCCGCGACGGCGAAAGAGTTGCGTCGGGCCGCGTCCTGAATGATGTTGTCATTAACAAAGCCGCTCTCGCACGGATAATTGAGATCGACGTTCAACTAAATGGCCAATTTGTAAATTCGTTTCGAGCCGACGGATTGATCGTCTCGACGCCGACCGGCTCGACCGCCTATAACCTCTCGGCGGGCGGGCCGATCATATATCCGTCGATGAACGGTGTTGTTATGACGCCGATATGCCCGTTTACACTGACCAACCGCCCGATCGTAATCCCCGGCGACGCTGAGATAGAACTCAAGCTAAAAGACGAAAATGAAGGTGTAATACTCACATTCGACGGCCAGACCGGCCATCGCATGAAAGCCAATGACCGCGTAATAATCCGCAAGAGCGAGACCTCATTTAACCTCGTCCAACCCGCAAACCGTAACTATTTTGATGTCCTGCGGGATAAATTGAAGTGGGGTCGGTAAGAGAGTTTTTAACGCAAAGACGCTAAGTTGCAAAGCCGCAAAGAAGAAAATATTTTTTTAACTTTACCGGTATTTTCCTTTGCGTCTTAGCTCCTTTGCGACTTTGCTTTAAAGATTTTTGTCTGTAAAAAGACTGATCTGGTCGTCGTCAGTCTCAAATCCCTCTGGAAACCACTGGAATTTGCTCATATCGCATTTTCCGGCGGCGTTAAAGATAACGCCTTCGGCTTCGAGTAGTTCTTGTTGGAGATTTATCGGTATCGTCAGCCGTCCGGTCGAGCATTTTCCTTGCGAATTAATCACACGTTGCCAAGGCACCTCGTCGTCGGCCCCGTGCATTACGTGGCCGATGGTCCGAGCCGTGTAACCCTCGCCGAGCAGTCCGGCGAGCTGTCCGTAGGTCATAACCCGACCTGCCGGGATCTGTCGAACGATCGCATAAACATGCTCGCGGTAAACTTTGTCGTCAAGAATACCCACAATTATTTACTGAATAAAAACGAGATCAAACGAGGCATTTTGTGTCTGTCGTCATCATCAAACCACTCATCGATCTTCGCAAGAGTAAAACCATTTTGGATCGCCGCCGATGTATAATCGGTTACATGATGCTGGAAACAGTCCAGTATCTGCTCTCCGCCGTCCATGTCAAACCGGGCTTTGCTACCTGCATATTGCTTGAATGGATGCAGCTCACAGAGGTAAAAATGCCCGCCTTTATTGATGGCAAAGCTAGCTTGCTGAAATACAAAGTCTAGATCTTCGATATGTTCGAGGATCAGGCTGCAAGTAATGAGATTGACTTTCGTGTCAACAAAATCCCAAGCCTTTCTTATATCACTTTGCCGAAATTTCACATTAGCAGCGGTAACTTTTTGTCTCGCGACCGCCTGCATCTCCACGGAAAGGTCGACCGATATTACACTCTTCGCACATGACGCAAGCCACGCTGTATTCTTTCCGGTTCCGCTACCGAGTTCGACCACATTCTCGAAAGCTATGTCGGAAAGCACCGTCTCGCACGCGATTCTTTCCAGATCACGTGTCTTATTTTCGACCTCATCGTATGTCGCCGACCACTGGTCGTAAAGTTTCTGCGTTGACATATACGAACTATTTTACTAGTAACATGGTGCGTGCCGGCGAACCATCGCCGGTCGCTCCGATGTATTTAAGCGGCATACAGATAAGCTCGTAATCGCCCGGCGGCACTTCGCGAAGATCAACGCCCTCGAGAATGACAACTTCATTTTCAAGCAACGTGATATGCACCGGATGGCCCGGAGAGCCTGATTTTTCTATCGAAAGATAATCGATGCCGACGAGTACGATTCCGTTATCGACCAGCAGTCTGGCCGTCGCAGGAGTTAGGTAGGTAAAATCCGTCCGAAAACCGAGCTCCGGCGTTGACCAGAACGCGGAGTTTTGTGTTTTGAATATAACGCGCTCGACGCCGCTGAGGTCGCCAACGTGCGCCGGTTCGATGCCGATGACGCTTTCGTCCACCTCGATCACGCGGCACGGACCGACGAGCTTTTGCGGATCGATCTCGTGGATGCGTTTTGCACCGTCGATAAAATGATTAGGTGCATCGATGTGCGTCGCCGTATGGACACCGAGCGAGATCTGCGAGACATTTGCTGACGAGCCCGCCGCAATTGCCTTGAACGACGTTATTTCAACACCCGGATCGCCTTTGTAGATAGGCGTCTCGCTGCTGACAGCAACCGTAATATCATAGATCTTTTTCATTTGATCACCGTAAATTTTCCGATAGCGGTAGTGGGCTTAAATTGCGAATTTGCTCCTGACTTGCGGTATTTTTCGTTTTCACCTGATAGATATTTTTGACGGTAATAGATCGGTATTTTGCCGGGTTTAGCTGTCACTTTCCAAACCATCACAGCCTCGGTATCTTCGAATTTTTCGGCTTGAAACCAGCCCAGGCCTTTTGGCACCCCGTTCGAAAATTCCATAATATCGACGCCGATCCCGCCTTGGCCTTGATGCATACCGCCGCCATACGACAATGTAAATTCGTCGAGCCCATTTTGATTGATGTCCGGCAAAGCTCCGGCCTCTACCGACCAGCCGCTTTCATCTATAAAATTACCGACGACCTTGCCGTTTTCCATCAATACTATCCCGACCCACCCGAGCCCGTTGCCGGTCTGGCAGTATTGATAAAACACTAGTGTTTGCTTGGCTCCCGGTTTGGAAAACGCTCCATGAGCGATGCCTGATACCTCAACTTCCTCGGTGCAGGCTTCGGCAACGTGTTTGCGCACTGCAGGCAAAGCTTTATTGAAAACAGCTTCGTCAGGCTTGTTAAGCTTGGCCTCGACAGTGGTTTTTGTGGGGTCAATGACCACAACTGTTCCCTGTCCATAAGACGAAAATGCTCCGGCAACGAGCAATGTGAATAGCAACACCAAAATATTAGTTTTCATAACACGTAGAGCATAATTGAAAATGCGTTGGCAGACAATCTACCCGCGATACATCTTTGCGTTCTTTGTGCTTTCAAGCGAAAATTTTATTTCCGGTATGAAAACACCCCGCATCTCCGCATCAAGCTATTCAAACACCGCACCACTCGTGTGGTCGTTTCTCTACGGCCAAAATCACGGCAAGGTCGAGATAATTCTCGACAACGCCCCGGCACGCTCCGCTGAGCTGCTCGCCCAAGATCGAGTTAACGCCGCATTAGTTCCGGTTATCGCTTATCAAATTATCGAAGGCGTGCGGCTGATACCCGATGTATGCGTCGGTGCGAAATCAAAAGTCCGCAGTGTGTGTCTCGTTACAAAAGGCGCCGATCTGAAAGATGTCCGCTCAGTCTCGCTCGACGTTTCATCTAAAACTTCCGTCGTGCTGACAAAAATCATTTTTAAGGAATTTTTCGGCTTCGAGCCCGAATGGCGTGATTCAAAACCGGATATTGGCGAAATGCTTGCGTTATCCGATTGTGCACTCATCATCGGCGACCCCGCTCTACGCATTGAGGATTATGGATTGCGGATTGCGGATTCAAATCCAAAATCCAAAATCCAAAATCTAAAATCGTTTGACCTCGCCGAGCTTTGGCACCAGCATACAGGCCTCGGATTTGTCTTTGCAATGTGGATGACGCTCCGGGAAAACTGCGAGATCGATTTTGCCGCCGCTCGAGACGAAGGACTTGCTCATGCGGACGATATCGCGGCTAATTATGCCGCCGAGATCGGACTCAGCCGTGACGAAATGAAACGATATTTGACCGAAAATATCTCTTATTCAACCGATCAATCAATGCAGCTTGGAATGGAACTGTATTTCGAGCTGGCATCGAAGCACAAATTAATAACAGAAAATCAACCATTAATTTTTGTCTGAAATCTTAAATCGTTGGGCGTGAGTCTTATTCGTGCATTCGTGGCTAAGTCTTTTTACTTTTTGCCAACGCACGAATAGGAATTTATTGCTTATTCTGGTTCAAAACATAGGTCGTTTTAGCTCTTCGCCCAATACTTGATTGACGATCTTTCCGTCGTTATTTTTGAGGTGTTCAACTATTGTCAGAGCGTAATGAATACGACGGTCGATGTCTTTCCATTTGCCGATGTAATAGAGCATCGTCCTCTGTTTGCCGGCTGTCAGAGCATGAAAAAGACGGTCACCATCGGGGTCTTGATCCAGCACCTCACGCATCTCTTCCGGCATCGGCAGGCCATATTTACT
>JBKJRA010000098.1:0-2537 GCA_046594975.1 Pyrinomonadaceae bacterium
GGCAAAAAGCGCACCTCCGGCCAGCACGATCAGGCTCGACGCCATTGCAAACAGCGAATCCCCAGTTATCATCCCGATCAGCCAAAAGATCGCGAGAGCCGTCAGAAACGCCGCGACAGCACCCGATATCGTCATCGCCCAAGTCGCCGGAATACCGAGCGCACGAGCAGGCAGAGCGATCGTATAAGGCACGGCAAATTGTATTGAGAAAAGCGATTCGGGCTGCGGATTTTCGGGCGAGTCATCACGCCCCGTATAAGGATCATTCTTACGCGGCCGCCCGTCGATCAGCGCCTTGAGATACGACGCATAGGCGACCTCATCAACGTCGTTATAGGCATAATGCCCGTTCCACTCCGACCCGCGAAGATAGACCATCTTCATCTGTGGATACAGCGAAAATACGGCTAAAAATACACCTGCAATAATCCCGAAACGCCAGCGTAGCTTCATAAAAGAATTGACAGATTAGCATAATCACTCTATCTTTTCTTCAGGTTTACATTCAATACTTATGAGAGTGACAAAATTTCGACGAAAACTGATTACAACTGTTATCCACATATTGTTTTTCTCCCTGTGCATTTTTAAGGCTGTTGCTCAGTCCACTATTCAGAACAGCGATCCTGAGTTGTTAACTCAATCCGAATTTGAAATGTCAAAGGATGGCGCTGAAGCAGGACTTGAGGGCACAATAAAAGTTGCTTTGGAGATAGATAAGAGAGGTAGTGTAGAGAAGGCGAAAGTGGCAGGAGGGCCCGGATGGCCATGCGGTTCGTCGCCCAAAGAAGCAATTTCACGAGTTAGAAAAATGGCTGAAAAAACAGCCCTAACGGCAAAGTTTGTACCAGCATACTCCAATGGCTCCCCGATAAAATCGCGAGGTGTGATTACGTTTATTATCGGAAAATCTTCCAAACGAGCAGTTGACGAAAGTGCCGCTGCGGAGCTCGCAAAAGAAAATAAAATGGGCGGCATCGTACTCAAACAAGGTATCGTCAATGGCAAGGCAATAAAATTACCCAAGCCCATTTTTATAGATGTTCCGGGCCTGAATGAAAGTGATGTTACCGTAAACGTTATTATCGCCCAGGATGGAACGGTGGAATCGGCGGACGCAAGTTATGGCCATGAATTGCTCAGAGGTCTGGCTAGAGACGCGGCATGTAAGGCACAATTTACCCCGACTGTGATTCAAGGTGTCCCAGTTATTGTTACCGGTAAGATTACTTATCACTTCATACGAAAATAGCCCCATTGGTCACGACAGGCCTCCATCAGATCCGTTTTTGTATTAGAATAGAACTCTCATTTTGAAGCCTTTAAACTAACAATCGTTAAAAGGTCGTACTCTTTAGACATGAATTTATGAGCTTAACAGACACAATAATCGCCGATATGACGGCGGCGATGAAAGCAAAAGAGGCGGATAAACTCTCGGTGCTGCGGATGGTCAAGGCAAATCTGATGAACCGCAAGATCGAAAAGGGCGGCGAGTTGACCGACGACGAGATCACCAAGGCATTGCAGTCGCTGGTCAAACAGCGGCGTGATTCGATCGAGCAGTATGAGAATGCAGGACGTCCTGAGCTTGCCGCAAAAGAAGCGGCGGAGATCGCATTTATCGAGGTCTATCTGCCCCAAGCCGCGTCAGCCGCAGAGATCGACGCTGCCGTCGCAGCAGCTGTTGCCGAGACCGGTGCCTCTTCGATGAAGGATATGGGAACCGTAATGAAAGCCGCGATGGCACACCTCGCCGGAAAAGCCGCCGACGGCAAAATGGTCAGCGAAGCGGTGAAAGCAAAGCTCAGCTAATGCACAATGCAAAATGCACAATGAGGAGTAGATCTCATTGTGCATTTTACATACTACATTTTGCATTTTGCATTTTGCATTATCCGAATATATTCCGAACCTTATCAATAAACGACTCGTCCGAAAAATCAACGTCCTCGACCTCAGCAAGCTGTTCGAGCAGTTTGCGTTGGTCTTTGGTAAGCGTTTTTGGCGTGACAAGCGTAGCCGCTACAAATAGGTCGCCGTGGCCACGAGCGGCGAGATTTGGCATACCTTTTCCCTTTACCCGAAAGACAGTTCCGGTCTGGGTTCCTGCAGGAATCGTCAAATCTTCTTCGCCATCGAGCGTTTTGACCTTGATGTCGGCTCCGAGAGCGGCCTGAGCAAAGGTGATCGGCACAGCAGAGTAAAGATTTGCTCCCTGACGCTCAAACTGCTCGTGCTCGGTCAGGTGCAGGACGATGAACAGATCGCCCGACGGCCCGCCGTTCACTCCCGCCTCGCCCTCACCTGTGACACGCAGACGGGAACCGGTTTCGACACCCGCAGGTATCTTGATCTCGATAGTCTTTTCTTTTTCGAATCGGCCTTCGCCACGGCATTTTTTGCACGGCGATTTGATGATCTGGCCTTTGCCCTGACAGTTGCCGCACGTCCGCATGACAGAGAAAAAGCCCTGCTGATAACGCGTCTGGCCGCTGCCTTGGCAGGTTATGCACGTTTCAGCCGTCGTGCCCTTC
>JBKJRA010000154.1:0-3064 GCA_046594975.1 Pyrinomonadaceae bacterium
GTTACAGCATTGGCTCGAGCAGTAAGCAATTTACGGCGGCCGCGATGCTACTTTTACAAGAGCAGGGCAAGCTGTCACTCGATGACAAGGTCAGCAAATATGTGCCCGATCTGACGCGTGCAAACGAAGTTACCATTCGCCAACTGCTCTCGCACACCTCGGGCTATCAAGACTACTGGCCGCAGGATTACGTAATGCCGGGAATGCTCAAACCTACAACTGCGAAAGCGATAATGGACTCGTGGGCAAAAATACCGCTCGATTTCGAGCCGGGGACTAAGTGGCAATACAGCAACACAAACTTTGTCATCGCTGGTGTCATTATCGAAAAAGTGTCGGGTATGCCGCTGATGAAATTCTTGCAGCAAAAAGTATTCGCTCCGTTAGGCATGAAGAGCGTAGCTGATATCGACGCCGCAAGACTCGGCGACACCGATCCGACAGGTTACTTGCGGTACGCCCTAGGGCCGCTACGTCCCGCACCAAAAGAAGGTCCGGGCTGGCTCTTTGCCGCCGGTGAACTCGCGATGCCCGCATCGGAGCTTGCTAAATGGGACATTTCGATCATGGATCAGAAACTGCTCAAACCAGCATCGTATCGTGAATTTGCTAAAGACACTCTGCTTTTGAACGGCATCAGCACGCATTACGGTTTGGGGGTCGATGTTAATACTCAAGGCGGCCACCGCGTCTTATCGCACGGCGGCGAAGTGTCTGGTTTTACTGCTCAGAATAATGTTTTTCCCGACGACCGTGCGGCAGTTATTGTGCTGACAAATCAGGATGCCGCAAGTGCCTCAGGTGCGATCGCCGGAGGAATCTCGCAGCTACTATTCGCAACGACAGGCGATGCCGCAACGCCGGTTAAACTTGACCAAGCGAAAAAGATTTTCGCCGGTCTGCAAAAAGGCACCATCGACCGCAGCCTGTTTACAGACAACTGCAATTTCTATTTTGGCGAACAATCTCTAAAAGATTTTGCGTTGAGCCTCGCACCTTTTGGCACACCTGATTCATTTGTGCAGGTGTCGCAGGGATTACGCGGCGGCATGAAACTGAGAGTGTACCTGATCAGATTTCCACAAAAAATATTACGTGCATGGACCTACGAAATGCCCAACGGAAAACTGGAGCAGTTTCAAATAGCAACCCAAAACTAACAAAACCTAAGCTTTCTACGCCGCCCAGGTAGTCAGCCACGCGGCAAATCTCATCCAGGCGTCGCTGCCGGAGAGTATTATTCTCAAAGGAAAGGATGCTACGAAAAAGATGGTGCCGATCAGAAAGACGACATTTAGTTTTCGGTTTCGCCAGGTATCGTAGATAAAAAACCCAATAGCCAGCAGGACCGGCACACCTAAAAAGAATAAAGGCCCTAAAGAATGCAGCGATTCGAATGGGAAACGCCCCAAACCCGGAGGCAAAAACCCGAAAACCGTTAGCAGCATTAGTCGTTTGTGATTTGCCGGACGCTTTCGATAGTAGATAGCCGCGGCAAACAGTATGGGGAATACTACAAGGTCCAAAAATGGAACTGCCAAAAATCCCAAGGGCGGTATTCCGGGTGGCGTAGACGGAGAGCCATATTTTGCTGCTGAGACCGCTGTGAAAAATCCGACCACAATTACGGCGATTGCCAAAGCAATTCCCAGCATACCCAGGCTCATATGAACCTTTGCCCTTTTAGAACGGATAAGCCAAACCTGCGTGATGAAAAAAATAACCCACGCCGACATCAGCAACCCATGCGTGTGAACGAGCAGAGTTGAGGACGCTTCACCACCGAAAATAAACTTTAGGTAGTACGTCCGCGCAAATCCGATCAAGATGATCGTTGGAAAAAGTATCGCGATCGTAGCAAATATCCTGCGATCCGAGCGTCGCCAGTCAAACGGTTCATTCATCGCCATAGTACAGCTCCAAGTCAATTTAATTTCATTTAATTATGCAAGGAATGTTACATCTATTTTAGTGTTTTGTGAAGCGGGCTTACTTACACTCCGTGCCGCTCAAAGATCTCGATCCTTGCAGCGAGCATCTCGTGAGTAAAACCTTCATCGTCGATCAGATCTTCGGTGGTGCGGGTTTCGATCCACGATTTTGGAATAATGGCACATAAAGCGAATAAATCGGCCTCGTTTTCTTTGCGGTCGCGTTTACCCACGCCGTGAAAGTTAGCGGTCACGCCGCTGGTAGGGACATGAAACAAGAAATGTGCGAGCTCGTGAAACAGAACGACCAGTTTCTGCTGCCCGGCGAGTTTACTGTCAATCGCGATGAAATCCCTACCCATCATTCGATAGTAAAATCCCCCGACACGCAGCGGCATCTCAGTAACACCGATCTTAAACCGCCTGCAGAGCCGATAAAAGTCAGCCTCCGTCAGCGGCCGCTCGTTCCAGCCAAAGCTTAATTTAGAGATTTTTTCGCGGAAGAAATGCATAATCATCGTGTGCCGAATATGCAATATTGTAACAGATATGCGATATTTTTCAAGCTCTTTTTAGTGCTCTGTCGAGTACCTTTTTGGCATCACGGATCGCGTCGACCTTGTCCGAGGACGAAAATGTCTCCCAGCCGCGAAAGAATACGATTCCAAAATCTTGCGGATATTCGCGCCCTTCGTGTTGAAACCACTCGTTCATCACAGCTTGCGGATCGTCGAATTTTTGCAGAGCAAGTTCGACATCAAATGCATCTCGAAAATCTACCCTGCTTAGCTCCGCGACGATATCCTTACCAAGCGACGCGAGTTTTTTGTCAACGATCTCAGCGATTTTTTCTTCGAGAAATGTGCCGAGGCTGATCGGCGGCCTTTGATTACCGTACATGTCGCCGGTGCCCAACAGAAGCCAGTTGAGCGACACCCCGGATTCGCTGGCTATCTTCATAAGCACCTCGGGAGCAGGCAGCCTCGCTTCTTTGTAGTAATTGCGGACAGTTGCGTGCGGAATCTTTAGCCGCCTTGCAACCTTCGCCATTGTCGCTCCGTCAAACGTCTTATTGAGTCTTGCAATAAATTCTCTATCCATAAAATTCGTGAAACGTGTGTTTAGTTGTTCAC
>JBKJRA010000324.1:0-8476 GCA_046594975.1 Pyrinomonadaceae bacterium
GGTGCGGATGATCGCGACCAGATCGCCGTCTTGCATCTGTTCATCAACGTATTTTTTGAGCGCCCTCCGCGTCTGATATGCACTCTCAAATGACAGGGAAAGATCATCAACGACCAATGCTATCGTGCGTCTAATATTTTCTACACGGAGCTTTGCCGGAGGGATCGGGATCGCGTTTTTATCAACAACCGTGGGCTTTTCGGTCGTAGTTTTTACCGAAGATATGAATGAAAAATTGCTGATCTTTTGCTTTTCGCCGTTTTCGTAGATCTCGACCTCTTCGGGTTTGATATTGGTGATGACCTTGCCGCTTTTATCCGTGATCGTAACGTCCAGTTGTATCAGGTTGGTTGAAATTTTAACAACATCGTCGTCCTGAGGTGTAGGTGTTGGTTTTGGAACCGTGACTTGCCCGAAACTATTCGCGACGAAGAGTAACATTGCCAAAACTAACAGGTAATATCTCTTCATCGTGTAAAACTCCAGACTAACAGCTTAGTTTGTTATGATATAACGGTTTGGAGTTTCCGCAAAAGGAATTTGAAAGGGCATATCGTCTTTTTTTCATTGCATCTAATGGATCTAGGAGCCATCGCCGCTTATGTTTCAACGAATGGTAAATTTTTGCGTTTCAGTTTTACTACTATCAGTATTGTTCACAGTCGGTTGCTCCGCACAGCAGACTGAGGAACAAGCTCTGGCAAATTTGCGTGAAATGACGAGCGGCGGCAAACTGCCGCCGGAGAATGTGGTGGCTGATATCGAGTCGCGTTTTGCCGGAAAACGCACAGGAGCCTTAGCAAAACTGCTCCATGCTCGCATCCGGTTTGAACAAAACGATTTTACCGGAGCCGCCGCGATATTAAATTCTGATGTCTTTAAGAAGAAAACAAAGGTCGCCGATCAGGCGTTGTGGTTGCGCGGGAAAGCCTTGCAAGGAGCCGGAAATCACGCCGAATCTTTGACCGTGTTTGCGGAGCTTATCAAAGAGTTTCCCGATTCGATCCGCGTCCGCGATGCCAAATTACTGTGGGCAACATCCGCGATCCAAGCCGGAAAGGCGGTCGAAGTGCCGCCTTTTCTTATTGAACTGAGCGAAAAAAATGACGCTGATGCTTTGCTATCGACAGCAAAGGCTTATGAAACTCAAGGCTCGCAGCCCGAAGCCATCAAATATTACCGTCGCACATATTTCTTTGGTGCAGGATCTGTCGCCGCGAAAGAAGCCGAGACAAAATTGACATCGCTTGGCCAACCTCTGACACCGCAAACGGCTGACGAACAGCTCGTGCGTGCCGACAAACTCCTCGCCGCAAAAAACTACGGTGATGCGGTCGCGGCTTATTTGCTATTAGCCAGCAACTTTCCCAACAGCCTCACACCGCAGACACGGCTTCGCCGTTTAACGGCGACGGCAAACGCAGGCCGGATGCCCGAGGCTCTGGAGGCTTTTAATTCGCTTCCTGTCTCGGCAGTTGAACGGGAAGAAGGCTACCGTCAACTCGTTCTCGGTTACGCAAAAGCGAGATCGTGGGCACAGGCCCGGTCAACTGCAGATGCGATGCGTATCGCGTTTCCAAACGGGAAGCTCGTTGCCAAAACATTGATCGACGCGGGGCTCGCCGCACGCGACGCGAAAAACCGCACCGACGAAGGCTATTTTCTCAACACCGCAGTTGCCGCTTATCCAAACGCGATCGAGGTCGCACAGGCCCAATTTGAGGCCGCTTGGTTTCAGCATGAGAGCAACAACTATGCTCTGTCATCGCAGGGTTTTATCGATCATTTGGCACGCTACGCAGGCCTTGACACGACCAATCGCGGCAAGGCAGGTTACTGGGCCGCCCGCGACAGCGAACGTGCTGGGAAAACCGCCGAGGCATGTGCTTTATACGACGGCGTGATCTACCGCTACGGTGCTAATTGGTATGGCTATCAGGCTCTTGGACGACTCACCACGATGAAAGCCCAAGGCAATTGCCGCACGACCGCTCTGCCAAATCCGACCGTCGTCAAAGCCGTCGCAAATCTGCGCGTCGTCAATGTCGTAGCCGAAACCACAGGCCCGAAAGAGCTTGCACGCGTAGAAAAATCGGACGAGCTTTCGATCGTCGGCCTCTTTGATTGGGCGATCGACGAGCTTACGGAAGCCAAAAAAACTGCAAACAATAGCCCAAAGATCAACCTTGCGTTGGCGCGGTATTACCGTTGGAAAGGCGATAATACGTCAGCTCTCGTCGCGATGCAAAAGAGCTATCCAGACTACGCACAGATGTTTCCAGAGGAGATGGGACGCGAAGAATGGGGCTTTTTCTATCCGCTGACAAACTGGGCCGATATACAAAAATGGGCGACTGCACGCGGGCTCGACCGCTATCAGGTAGCCGGTTTTATTCGTCAGGAAACGGTGTTTACGCCGCGTGCAAAATCACCCGCAAACGCTTACGGACTGATGCAGCTGCTGCTGCCAACAGCACGCTCAGTCGCAAAAAAATACGGGCTGGATTCGCCCGCCTCTGCCGAAGATCTGTATCAACCGGCACTAAACATCGAGCTCGGTACCGCCTTTCTAAAAGATAATTTCGCTAAATTTGGCCGCATCGAATTCGTCGCCGTTGCCTACAACGCCGGCCCCGGACGCGTCCCGCAATGGCAAGCGACATTACCCGCCGAAATGGACGAATTCGTCGAGGCGATCCCTTTCAAAGAGACCAAACAATACGTCCAGGGCATCATCCGCAACTCCGCCCAGTACCGCCGCCTCTACGATGATAACGGTAATTTCCGAACTAACGTCGGCACACGGCCTCTGCGAGGCGAGATCGACTCAAAACCGCGCGAACAATTCACGGCGGAAAACCCCGAAGTAATGGTTGATGACGACGGTGGGGAATAGAAACATACCTAACTAGATGTTTACTTGGCGTGACTGCCCAACGTGATATAATCCTTGTAATCGATTTTTAATAATTTAGGTGTTTCTGTTTTGCGATCCTTGAGGTTATATATATGACAAAGCTCAGCGTAAACCGTAAGCAATACGACGTTGACGCGGACCCTTACACGCCGTTGTTGTGGGTGATCCGTGACGATATCGGGCTGACCGGGACAAAATTTGGATGCGGCGTGGCTCAATGTGGCGCGTGCACAATTCACGTGGATGGCGAAACCAGACGCTCATGCGTGACGCCGTTGAAAGCCGCTGTCGACAAAGAAATCACCACCATCGAGGGCATCTCGCTCGATAATTTACACCCGATTCAGTCGGCTTGGATGGAGCTAGACGTGCCGCAATGCGGGTATTGCCAATCGGGTCAGATAATGTCGGCGGCCCGTTTGTTAAAGGAAAATTCGAAACCGACCGACGACGATATCGATCACGCAATGGCAGGCATCATTTGCCGCTGCGGAACCTATCCGCGTATCCGCGAAGCAATAAAACAAGCCGCGATGGCCATAGGGGGCAAATAATTATGACGCCCAAAACAGAACTCGACAGACGCTCTTTTCTCAAAGCAACGCTCGTCGCGGGCGGAACGCTAGTTCTCGGGGTGAGCCTGCCTATTAGAACCAGAGCCGAGGAAAGATTTAATTTACCGTCTGAACCCGCCGCCGATTTCAAGCCAAATGCTTTTATCAAGATCTCGCCGGACGGCAAGGTCACTGTCGTGATAGGCCAGGCCGAGATGGGCCAGGGCGTGTTGACCTCGCTGCCGATGATCGTCGCCGACGAACTTGAGATCGAATGGAAAAATGTAACATTTGAGCACGGCCCTCCGGGAAAGGAGTTTATAAATCCGATGTTAGGCGGCCAGATCACAGGCGGCAGCGCCAGTATCAAAGGCTTTTTCGGTCCACTCCGAAAGGCCGCTGCGACGGCGCGTGAGATGCTCGTGATGGCTGCGGCCGCAAAATGGGGCGTTTCGGCGGAAAGCTGCCGAGCGTTGAATGGAACTGTTTCGCATCAGGCGTCGGGCCGCGTCATAAATTACGGAGACCTTCTTGCGGACGCTGCAAAAATAACGCCGCCGACAGATCCAAAACTCAAGGACCCTAAAGATTTCAAATTCATCGGCAAAAACGTCAAGCGGTTGGATACGCCAAGCAAAGTCAACGGCACGGCAATTTTCGGCATCGACGTTAAGGTGCCGGGAATGCTGACTGCAACCGTTTTACGCTCGCCGGTTTTTGGCGGCAAGGTCAAAAGTGTTGACGATACCGCCGCCAAAGCCGTTAAAGGAGTTCATTCGGTTGTCTCGCTCGGCCACGGCGTCGCTGTCATCGCTGACAACTATTGGCTGGCTAAAAAAGGCCGCGATGCTCTGAAAGTCGTTTGGGACGAAGGCAAAATGGCTTCAGTCTCAAGCGATACGATCTACAAAAATTTTGCAACGTCTGCCGATCTGCCAAAAGGCATCGAAGCTAAAAAAATTGGTGACATCGCTGCCGGAAAAGCAAAAGCCGCGACGACGATCGACGCAATTTACTGGGCTCCTTATCTCGCTCACGCGACGATGGAGCCGATGAACGCTACCGCCGATGTACGTGCTGACCGCTGCGAGGTCTGGGCAGGGATACAGGCGCAGATGGTCGTTCAGGGCCAGGTTGCTAAGGCTCTAGGGCTTGCTCCTGAAAAAGTCACTGTCAATACGACGCTGCTCGGCGGCGGATTTGGTAGACGGCTCGGCGAGTATGTGATGGACGCTGTGATGCTGTCGAAAGCTGTCGGAAAACCGGTCAAGGTCATCTGGACACGCGAAGACGATATGCAAAATGATTTCTATCGTCCTGCTGCATATAACAAAATGTCCGCTGGCTTGGACACAACTGGAAAGCCCGTTTTTTGGAATCATCGCATCGTATCGCCGTCGATAATGGGGTCGCTCGGGCCGTCAATTTTCGGCTTTGCTCCACCGCCGGACAGGCTCGATGATTCCGCGACCGAGGGTGCTCATACGATGCCCTATGATGTGCAAAATCTTTATGTTGATTGGGTCAACAACGATCCCGGCATTCCGGTCGGTTTTTGGCGTTCGGTCGGCTCATCGCACACAGGATTTTCTGTCGAGAGCTTTATGGACGAACTGGCTTATGCTGCGAAAAAAGACCCGCTCGACTTTCGGTTGTCGCTACTTAAGAAGGACGACCGTCACGCGGGTGTATTAAAGCTCGCCGCCGAAAAAGCCGGATGGAGCAAGCCTGCCGCCAAAGGGATCGGGCGCGGTATAGCTGTGATGGAGAGTTTTGGCAGTTACGTCGCACAGGTCGCCGAGGTATCGGTCGGTAAAAATGGCGTCCCTCGCGTTCATCGCGTCGTATGTGCCATCGACTGCGGACAGGTCGTTAATCCCGACACCGTCAAGGCTCAGATGGAAAGCTGCATCATATTTGGCCTTACCGCCGCGATGTACGGCGAGATCACCTTTAAAGACGGCAAAGCCGAACAAAGTAATTTTTACGATTACAAGATGCTACGTATGCACGAGTCGCCAAAGATCGAGGTTTATATAATGCCCAGCTCTGAAAAACACGGCGGCGTAGGCGAACCGGGCACACCTCCCGTGGCTCCGGCTGTTTGCAACGCAATATTTGCCGCGACTGGAAAACGAGTGCGGAGCCTGCCGATACGCACCAAAGACCTCAAGGAGAAAGCGTCATGAAAAAACTAACTTTCTTATCCTTTTCTAATGCTCTAAAACTGGCCGTCCTCTTCGCAGCCTGTTTATCGGTAGCCGCACTCGGATTTGCGACCCGGGTGGACCGCATCGAGCCGGTTGAAGCATCGAGTTTGAACGATATGGCGATGTTAAATTCGCCTGATCCTAAAAAAGCACGAGCCGCATTTAATGACGCCGTCAAAGTCTTTTTCTCGGCCCGATGTGCCAATTGTCATCCCGGCGGTGAGGCTCCGACGCAGGGCGACGCGATGGTGCCGCACCAGCAAAACGTAATTCGCGGCAAAGAGGGCAAAGGCGTTTACGGCATGTCCTGCACGACCTGTCACCAGCATGAAAACTTAGCCGGCGAACATATGCCTCCCGGTACGTCTAAGGATTGGCATATGCCGCCCGCCGATCAGCGAATGGTTTTCCAGAATATCAGTGCTGCGCAACTTTGCCGAAATTTCAAAGATCCCGCAAAGAACGGCGGTCACAAAACCTTACGCGAAGCAATGGACCATATTCAAAAGAAAGATCCGCTCGTGATGTGGGCTTGGAACCCCGGGAATGGACGAACCCTACCGCCAATGACATTCGAAGAATTTTCGGCAAAGATCGAAGAATGGGTCAAAAACGGTGGTGATTGCCCCAAATAGCCGTATCTTGAACTTAGTTTTGTGCAGCGCGGCTCGATAAAACGGGCCGCGATTTTAATGAAAGAGATCAAAGAAATTTTAACCGCCATCGATGCATTTGCGGACGGTGAAAAGGCGATCCTTGCGACCGTCATCGACGTCCAAGGCTCAGGCTATCGTCTGCCCGGGGCACGAATGCTGATGCTCGCAAACGGCGGAACTTTCGGCACCGTCTCCGGAGGCTGTCTCGAAGCCGATGTGCTCGAACGTGCTAGAAAAGTGCTTGCCAATAACGAAGCCGAAATATTCACCTACGATACGACCGGAGACGAAAATTCCGTGTTCAGCATGAATATGGGCTGCCGCGGCATCATCCGGATCAGGCTCGAACCCATCTGTAAGGACAGCCCTGTGATCGCAAAAATGCGGGCTGCATATTACGATCGCGAGCCATCCGAAGATTTTGAGACGCCCGTTGCGGTGATGTTGTTCGGAGCCGGAGCAGATGCTGTGCCGTTCGCACGCATCGCGTCCGAACTGGGCTGGCAGGTGACGGTTCACGATCATCGTCCTGCGTTTTTGACTGCAGACAGATTCCCTTCGGCCCAAAAACTTGTCCTGCAAGCGGTCGATCAGCCGCCCGGCGAGATCATTGTAGACCGCCGGACCGCCGCGGTTATAATGACACACAATTATTCTCGCGACCGTTTTATCCTGTCTGCTTTGCTCGGCTCTGATGTTTTTTACGTCGGGGCTCTCGGCCCAAAAAGCCGCACGCAGCAAATACTAGACGAGATCTCTGCGAGTGGCATTACTTTTACCGACGAACAGCTCGCACGGCTATTCGCACCGATCGGACTCGATATCGGAGCAGACACGCCCGAAAGCATCGCTCTTTCGATCATCGGCGAGATCCAGAGCGTGCTCCGCACACGCGTCGGCGGACACCTTCGCGACCGCCAAGGTTCGATCTATGACCGCAAGTAGCTTCCCAAAAATTGGCGGCATCTTGCTCGCAGCAGGCGGTTCGAGCCGTCTCGGTCAGCCAAAGCAGCTATTACAATTTCAAGGAAAAAGCCTTCTCCGCCGTGCCGCCGAAACACTCGCCGGTTCCAAATGTTCAAATATTGTCGTCGTTTTGGGTGCTGAGATCACGGGCTCGACTGGAGAATTGACCGGCTTACCAGTAAACATCCGTATTAATAAAGATTGGGCAAGCGGGATGAGTTCGTCGATCAAAGCGGGTCTAAATGCTCTCCTCGCTTTCGCTCCTGACACCGACGCAGTTGTCATCGCTCTCTGCGATCAGCCAAATATTTCACCGACCGACATCGACCGTTTGATCGATGTATTTGACCAGACGCATCCCGGCATCGTCGCTGCCGAATACAGCGGCACCGTCGGCGTCCCGGCGTTATTCCCTCGTTCTCTTTTCGAAGATCTCCGAAACCTTACTGGCGACAAAGGCGCACGCAACATGCTCCGCCGCCAAGAAAATTTAACGGCAATAAAGCTAGACGCCGCGACAATTGATATCGACACGCTGGCCGATTACGAAAGTTTGAACCAATAACAAAGCCGACGTTTCTTACAGATTCTTCAAAATATAATCCGTCATCATCGTGTAGAGATGCTTGACCTGTGCCGGATTTGTCACGCCGTGGCGCTGGGTCGGGTAGAGCATTAGGTCAAACTGCTTATCGGCTTGCTGCAGGGCATAGACGAGCTGCGTCGTGTTTTGCATGTGGACGTTGTCGTCCATCATGCCGTGGATGAGCAGGAGCTTGCCGGATAGATTTTTTGCGGCTTTGACGACAGATGAACGCTCGTAACCCTCGCGGTTATTTAGCGGCGTCATCATATAACGCTCCGTGTAGATCGAATCGTAGAGATGCTCGTCCGACACGGTGCCCCCGGCGATGCCGACCTTCCACGAAGTGCTGTGCGTCAGAGCGTAGCTCGTCATCGAGCCTCCGTAGCTCCAACCGTGCAGCCCGATCCGCGAGCCGTCAATATACGGCAATCCTTTCAGATAATTCAATCCGTCCTCTAGATCGCGAAGTTCGAGTTGATACATATTCTTGTAGATAGGCCAGACGGATTCTTCGCCTTTGCCGCTCGCCGTCCGGTTGTCGCACACCCATACGATATAGCCTTTTTGCGCCAAGAGCTGAAACCACA
>JBKJRA010000062.1:0-4109 GCA_046594975.1 Pyrinomonadaceae bacterium
AATAACTCCTTAAGCATAAGCGAACCGTCGAAGACGGTGATATATACCGCAGTCTTCGACGGTTCGGGGCTTTTGGGACGGCCTTTCCCATGGTTCGCACCGTGCGAAAAATTCAAAACCGCCGCTCCGCGACGATGAATTGGTGGATAAATGCTCCGGAAAATTAAACTTTTTTCCGCATGCTGAAGTCCCAAGAGAGCCTAGGTTGACGCTGAGGTACTCTTAGAGCCGGAATAGTCAGACCTTATCAGTAAGATAATTCCAAGGAAGAACGGCATCAGCCAAGGCATTGCCGGGATGCCGACTATGAACCCCGGCGTCTCATACCACGGGGCAGCGATCGCGTTCGGATTTGGAAAGCTGATGCCTCTCAATAATAACAGCGTAACCGCGACGGCTGAAATTGCCAGATAACAGCACGATGCCCAATTGGAAAGCAACTTGACCTTTGCCATCGAAATGACAGCAGCTGCGGTGGCGATGTAGGTCAAAAGTGTTGCGAAGAAAAGCTGAACGTCGAGGATCTGGTTCATTTCCAGAGCGGCGGCCGTGAAGCCCCCGGTATGTACGCGAACATGCCAATATCCGGTCTGAAAACAATTCCACGTGACGTAAGCAAAGCCCGCAAGCAAGCCAAGTCCCAACATCAGTGTGGAAAATAGTCGTTCGCCGGTGTCTTGTAGGAGTCGGTATAGGAACAAAAAACCGACGGTGACCGCAATCGAAGATACAGTGAGCACCTCGTACCGCATTACATTTTCGCCGGGCGTCGCGTCCCAAGGCGTGCCGAGTCCGACCCACAACAGCGCCATCAACGCCGAAGGCGTTAAAAACAGGCCTCCCCCGATCGCCCGCTGCCTTATGTTGCTGACGTCAGACCGTATCCGGTTCAGGCCCGCGAACCATGCCGAAACTGCGATAACGAGAAAAATCGCGATCCCGATCAATGTGTAATTGCCCGTCTCTCGCAAAGGCCTGGTTGAAGAGAGGCCGGCCGCGAAAAATGGAACTAAGCAAAGGATGGTAAAAGCTACTTTCTGAGAAGTGGTTTTCATATTTATTTGGATCGTTTGATCGTGCCATTCAAAAATACAGTCATACCGTGAAAATCACAAACAAAAAAGCTCCGTCTAATGACGAAACCTTTTATATTTAACAACGCAGTCGCTACTGCTCCAGGTTCTGACAAGAACACATCTATCTATATCAACCTAGAAAAGCCAGCGGATGAGGTAGAAGATGCCGAAGCCGATGCCGACGAGGAGAGCGATGAAGGCGAGGATCAGTCCGGCGATGACGTATTTGAATTTTTTGTAGCGGTTCTCGTCCGGCGGCGAAAGCTGGTTTTGGGGAAAATATGGTGGTGGACGATTCATGTGCTTTAAGTAGTCGGCAGTCAGTAGTCAGTATAGCCAGTAGGCGGAACTAAGAATACTTACTGAAAACGTAGGTTACCAGTTTAATAACGACGTATCAAACTCCAGGCTTCGGCTCTTTATGCTGACTACTGGCTACTGACTTCTGACTACCGCTCCCCGACCTCTGCAATACCGAATTAATGTGCAATAATAAATCTGTTCACAGCATCTAAATCTACAGGATAAACACCTATGAAACGCATTATATTTGCACTCGTTATCGTCACGGTCGCAGCTTTCGCGGCGTCGGCCCAGCTTACCTTTAACGTAAACGATCTTATCAACGTCAAACGCGTCGGCGACCCGCAGCTTTCGCCCGACGGCAAGACCGTCGCGTATAGCATCGGCGTGGTCGATAAAGCCGCCAACAAGACAGTCACGCAGATCTACACGATGAACGCGGACGGCTCCAAGCAAAAGCAGATCACCAGCGAGAAGTCGTCGAGCTCCGGGCCGCGTTGGTCGCCCGACGGCAAATGGATCGCCTACAACAACGGCGGCCAGATATGGGTGATGCACGCTGACGGCGGTGACCGCAAGCAAGTGACAAAGCTCTCGTCCGGCGGCGGCAGTCCCGTATGGTCGGCAGACGGCAAATGGATAGCTTTCAGCTCGGATGTTTATCCCGAATGCAAAGATGACGATTGCAACAAAGCCGAGGACGACAAGGCCGACACCAGCAAGGTCAAAGCCCACGTCACGGAGCGGTTGCTGTTCAAGCATTGGGTTGCTTGGACAGACCGCAAGCGAACGCATGTTTACGTAGTCTCAAGTAATGGAGGTGCGGCCCGCGACGTAACGCCCGGCGATTTTGATTCGCCTCCGTACGGTGCGGCTACGGGAACGGATTACGCGTTCTCACCAGACGGTAAAAACATCGTTTACGTGAGAAATCCTGACAAGGTCGAAGCGGTCTCGACGAACAGCGACATCTACATTCAGCCCTTGAGCGGCGGCAATGCCAAAAACATCACCGTGTCAAACGGCGGCTACGACGCAGGGCCGGCTTACACGCCGGACGGCAAATATCTGCTGTATCGGTCAATGGCGACGCCAAAGTTTGAAGCTGACCGCTGGCGGATAATGCGTTACAACATTCAGTCCGGCGAGATCGTCGAGTTAACGCAGGGATTTGATCTGCAGGCCGACGAGATGACCGTCTCGGCGGACAGCAAGACCGTCTATTTCACCGCCGGTGAACGCGGGAAAGCACCCATATTCAGCGTCCCTGTCGAACCGGATTTTCGCCAAAAGATAGCCACCCACGTTAAAAAGGTCGCGGATGTCGGTTATTCAACAAATCTAAATGTTTCGAGGGACGGCACGACGATTGTCTTTGTTTCGAGCAGCATCGCCGCACCTGCGGAGATAATGAGCGTCAACACTGACGGCAGCGGCTTAAAGGCATTGACGACCGTCAACAGCGATTCGCTTGCATCTTTTGGATTAAAGAAGGCTGAGGAGACTGAATGGACAGGAGCCTTGGGGCAAAAGATCCACGGCTTTATCGTCAAACCTGCGAACTTTGACCCTGCAAAAAAATATCCGCTTATCGTTCTTATCCACGGAGGGCCGCAGAGTGCGTTTAACGACAGTTGGGGCTACCGCTGGAACCCGCAGATATTTGCAAATCAGGGCTATGTGGTCTTTATGCCGAACCCGCGTGGTTCGACGGGCTATGGGCAGAAGTTTGTAAATGATATTTCGGGCGACTGGGGCGGCAAAGCATTTGTCGATATCGGAAACGGTGTCGCAGATGTCATTAAAAAGCCCTATATCGACAAAACAAGGATCGGTGCGGCAGGTGCAAGTTATGGCGGATACATGGTCGATTGGCTCATCGGGCACAACAATGACCCGCGATTTAAGTTTGCGGCGTTTGTCTCGCACGCGGGCGTTTACAACCTCGAAAGCATGGCCACCGCGACCGAAGAATTGTGGTTCGTAAACTGGGAATTTAAGGGCATGCCATGGGAAAACCCGGTTCTTTACAACAAATGGTCGCCGAACAAATTTGCCAAAAATTTCTCGACCCCAACGCTTGTGACATGCGGCGAACTCGATTATCGAGTTCCATATGACCAGAGCTTGCAGCTTTATACGACGCTGCAACTCAAGGGCGTAGATTCGAAACTAATAGTATTCCCGGATGAAGGCCATTGGATATTGAAACCGCAGAACTCGGAATTTTGGTATGGAAATGTAATGGATTGGTTTAAGAAATATCTCAAACCCTAGCATCTAATAAATATGAAAATCGTAAGATATATTACCCTTTCAGCCGCAATGATCATTGTTGCGGCTTTTTCCTCATTTGCTCAGGTCACACGGCCTGACTTTAACCGTGCTCAGACATTCGACGCACAGCATTACATAGTTCGAGTCAGTTTTGATGCTTCAAAAAAGAAAGTGTTCGGCGATACGACAGTAACGCTAAAGCCTTTAAAAGCGGATTTTCGAAGAATTGAGCTTGATGCGGTCGATCTGAATTTTGAATCGGTTAAACTCGATCCGGCAGGAACCGACCTGCAATTCAAAATTGCAAACGATAAGGTCATCGTAACGCTTGATAAGGCCTATGCGCCCAATGACGTTGTCTCGGTCCGTTTGAAATACTCAACAACGCCGAGCAAAGGCGTCTATTTCCGGCCTGCTAATACAAGCAACGACCAAGTAAATCATTCATCGCAG